>NZ_JBHXFJ010000048.1:42120-56722 GCF_042722465.1 Streptomyces sp. NPDC127098 | reverse complement strand
TGTCCGAGGGGGGACTTGAACCCCCACGCCCTTAAACGGGCACTAGCACCTCAAGCTAGCGCGTCTGCCATTCCGCCACCCGGACAGGGTGTGTGCGGGCCCCATGGGCCCGGCGACAGGTCAACCATACCAAGGTTCGGAGGGTGGTCTCACCCGGCTTCCGCCCGCCCTCGACGGGCGGCGGGGGGCCGGGGTCAGCGGCGTGCGGAGCCGGGGAGGGTGGTGGACGAGGAGCCCAGGGCGCGGAGCCAGGACGGGCCGCTCAGCAGTTCGAGGAGCAGCAGGAGGCGGGTGAGCGGCTCCCACTCCGGATCGTCCTCGGCGTCGGCGCACCGCTCGGGCGAGGTGAGCAGCGCCCACACCGCCTTGCCGTGTCGGTCCGGGGTGGTCCAGCCCCAGCTGCGCGCCAGGGACTCCAGCACGTGCAGGCCGCGCCCCGACTCCTGGAGGAAGTCCGGCTCCTTGACCCGCGGCACCTCGCGGCCCGGGTCGAAGACGGCGCACAGCACCGCGCCGTCGCAGTGCACCAGGCTCAGCAGAAACGGTTGCGCGGCGGTGGCGGGCGCCAGCGGGCAGTGGTCCGCCGCCACCGGGCGGCCGTAGCGCACGGCGTTGGTGACCAACTCCGAGACGATCACCAGGGCGTCGTCCAGGAGCTCACCGAGGCCCCAGCCGTTGAGCGCCGAACGCGTGCTGTCGCGCGCGGACTTGGGGGAGTCCGAGGAGTTCGCCAGCGGGAAGGTGGCGAATCCGGCCGTGTCGGCGCCTCGGGTCCGGGCCTGGGGCGCCGGGTAAGGCGCCGTGGCGGCGAACGGGAGAGCTGTCATGACGACCTCCGGACGATCCGACTTCACCCTGGGCAGTGGCTCCGCAGGGTCCATCCTCACTGAACCGAGCGTATCCCTGCAAGTACATCCGAAAGAACTGATGCAAGAACGGATGCAAGAACAGATGCAAGAACGCTCGGAGTTGAGGCAGTATTCGGTCAGAAGCCGTCGACCGGCGTCCCCCCGGGGTGCCCCCCACGCAGGCGTGCAAGCAGAACGTAGGAGTCCACATGCCGCAGTTCGTCAACGGAGTACCGGCCGGCCTGCTCGCGGGCGCGGCCTGGCGGAAGAGCGGACGAAGCAACCCCAACGGCAACTGCGTCGAGATGGCCGGGCTGCCCGGCGGCGACGTCGCCGTGCGCAACTCCCGTGACCCGCAGGGCCCGGCGCTGATATACACCCACGCCGAGATGACCGCGTTCCTCCAGGGCGCCAAGGACGGGGACTTCGACGACCTCGTCCGCGCCGACTGACCAGGCGTCCGGCTCGGCCGATCCCCGTTGAATCGCCCCGAGTTGCGAGGGGGCGACTGTACGCAGCGATCGAACAGTGCAACACTTGGGCGCGAATTCAACACTCAGGGGACACAGACATGCCGACAGCTCAGCCAAGCCCCACCTCGCCGGTGAGGGACATACTCGCTCACCCGCGCGGCGGGCCCACCGTGCTGCGTATCGTGCTCGGCACCCACCTGCGCCGACTCCGCGAGAGCTGCGGCATCACGCGTGAGGCGGCGGGCGAGGCCATCCGTGGCTCGCACGCCAAGATCAGCCGCCTCGAGCTGGGGCGGGTCGGCTCCAAGGAGCGGGACATCGCCGACCTGCTCACCCTCTACGGCGTGCTCGACGAGGAGCGCCGCGGGCAGTTCCTCGCGCTCGCCCGGCAGGCCAGCACCCCCGGCTGGTGGCAGAAGTACAACGACGTGGTGCCCAGTTGGTTCGAGACGCTGATCGGTCTCGAGGAGGCGGCCTCCGTCATCCGCACCTACGAGGTGCAGTTCGTCCCGGGCCTGCTGCAGACCGCCGAGTACGCGCGGGCCTGCATCCGCCTGGGCAACCCGCGTGCCTCGGAGCGGATGGTCGAGCGTCGGGTCGAGCTGCGCATGGAGCGGCAGAAGCTGCTCTACAAGCCGCACGCTCCCCGGCTGTGGGCCGTGATCGACGAGGCCGCGCTGCGCCGGCCGCTCGGCGGCGTCGAGGCGATGCGCGGCCAGATCAGGCACCTGCGCGAGATGGCCGAACTGCCCAACGTCACGCTGCAGATCGCGCCGTTCAGGATCGGCGGCCTGTCGGCGGCCGGCGGTCCGATCACCGTGCTGCGCTTCCAGGAGCCCGACCTGCCGGACATCGTGTATCTGGAGCAGCTCAACAGCGCGCTCTACCTCGACAAGCGCGAGGATGTCGAGGACTACCTCGCCGTGATGGACAGCCTCTGCGCCACGGCGGAACCGCACGGCAAGACGGGCGACTTCCTCGACGGGCTGCGTTTCCTCGACGGGCTGAAGAGCACCCTCTGAACCCCGTCGCCTGGCCGGCTCAGGGCCTGCCGTGTCGGGTGTCGAGAGTGGCGTCGAGCCAGCCGAGCAGGTCCGCGCCGACCTCCGCGCGGTTGGTCTCGTTGAGGATCTCGTGCCGTGCCCCCGGATAGGCGCGCCAGCTCAGCTCCCTCGTCCCGGCGTAGCGGAAGTCCTCGAGCAGTTCGTAGACGAGTGAGAGACCGGCGTGGCAGGGGTCGAGCTCGCCGACCACCACGTGCACGGGCAGCTCGCGCGGCACCCGGGCCTGGTTGCGGGGGTCGTTGATCTTGCGCACCCCGAGCACCCAGTCCAGGGCGAGGCCGGCGCTGAACGGGAAGCCGCAGCGCTCGTCCGCGACATACGCGTCGACCTCGGCCGGATCGCGGGACAGCCACTCGAAGCCCGTGCGGTGCGGGTAGGGGTCGTTGAACCTGGCGAACAGGTCGGACACGAAGGACGAGGGCGCGCCCCGGCCGCCACGCTCGATCTCGGCTCGCAGACCGGCGGCGGCGCTCTCGGTCTCACAGCCGGGCAGCGACCTGAACGTGCCGCAGAGCACGAGGCCGGCGAGGCCCGCGCCGTGTTCCTGGGCGTAGTCGCGGGTGAGTTGGGATCCCATGCTGTGCCCGAACAGCACCAGCGGTATGCCCGGCACCCGGTCGCGCGCGGCCTCGCTCACCGCGTGCAGGTCCGCGACGACCGCCCGCCAGCCCGAGGCGCCGGCCACCCCGAGTCCGCCGGTGTGCCGGGCCGTTCCGCCGTGGCCGCGGTTGTCCGAGGCGACGACCGCGTAGCCGTGCTCGGTCAGCAGCCGCGCGAACCGGTCGTAGCGGCCGGCGTGTTCGGCGGCGCCGTGCACCAACTGCACCCAGGCGCGGGGGCGCCGGCCGTCCTCGGGCAGCCAGGTGCGGGTGGCGATCCGCACGCCGTCGGCCGCGGTGGTGGCACCGATCTCCATGGCTGGCTCCTGGGTCCGGAGGGGATCCGCGGTGGCCAGTATGGGACGTCACGGGGCCCGCGCGCAGCCGGCGCGGCGGGGGAGACCTCGGGAGGCGATGCCCGGATGGGGTGGTCATGTGCCCGTTCGGTGACCTTCCGAGCTGGGAGGATCGACAATCCGATCTTGCCGTACGACGGTTGTCCGTCCAGGATGTGGCGGTCGGCGCGTGTCCCCTACGGAGAGGTGAGGTCAGTGACAGCTCGAGTGACCGTGGTGGGGGAGGCCCTGGTCGATCTCCTGTGGAAGACCGGCGCCCGGGACGTGCACGCGGCGCCGGGCGGCAGCCCGGCCAACGTGGCGGTCGGCCTGCGCCGGCTCGGGCGGCCCACCACCCTGTTGACGTCCTGGGGCGAGGACCCGCCGGGTGAGCTGGTGCGCGCGCACCTGGCGGAGACGGGCCTGACGGTGCGCCGGGTGCCGGCCGACACCGACCGCACCATTGTGGCGCTCGCCTACCTCGGCGTGGACGGCGCGGCCCGCTACGACTTCCTCGCCTCCTGGGACCCGCGCGAACTGCCGGTCCCCGAGGACACCGCGGTGCTGCACACGGGATCGCTGGCCGTGGTGATCGAGCCGGGCGCCTCCCGGGTGCTCGAACTCTGCCGGCAACGGCGGGCGGCCGGGACGACGGTGGCGGCCGACCTCAACGTGCGGCCGGCGGTGCAGCCGGACCGGGGCGCCTACCTGGAGGCGGCGCGTCGGCTGGCGGCCTCGGTCGACGTGCTCAAGGCCAGCGACGAGGACCTGGCCTGGCTCTTCCCCGGCACCGAGCCGGCTGACGCCGCCCGCACGCTGCTCGCGGCGGGCCCGCGCCTGGTGGTGGTCACGCTGGGTGCGCGCGGCGCGTTGGCGGTCACGTCGGGGCACGAGGTCGGGGTGGCCGCGCCGGCCGTCACGGTGGTGGACACGATCGGCGCCGGCGACACGTTCCAGGCGGCGCTGCTCGACTCGATCGCCGAACGCGGTGCCCCACCCGTCGCGCCCGACGAACTCTCGACCGTGTTGCGGCGTTGCGCCACGGCCGCCGCGATCACCTGCACCAGGATCGGGGCCGACCCGCCCACGCGGGAAGAACTGGGGGCGTTGTGAGTCCCCTGTGGGGGAGATGAGATGGGGTTAACAATTAGGAAACGTTAGCGAGGTTGAGACCCCCGTCGGGGCCTGAGGGGAAGTCATGGGGACCGAACCCGACAGTCGCTCAGATGATACGATCGCGGCGCTTGCCAAGCGAGCTGAGGGCGCGTAAGACATACGGCCGTCGGAAAATCAGCCAAGTCATAAGAGGGTCACCCGATGAGCATTATGCCGATGTGTGGGCATAGCGCGCCGACCCGCGGGCTGAGAGGGCCTCGTCACCGTGCCAGGTCGGTTGGCGGGGTGAATCCGCGTCGGGGGATATCGGGTTCAACATCAGGGCACCCTCTTGTCTTAGTACCTGGCGGTCTAGCTAAAAGAGAATCTCATGACGCAATACATGCAGGATCCGGCGCTCTGGGGTCTGATTGCTGGCACTCCCCTTGCTGCAGCCGTAATCTATCGAGGCCGTAAGTCGGCCGCCAAACTCCGCGCGGAAAAGGAAGAACTGGCGGCCCGGCACGCGGAACTCGAAAACACTCTCGCGGAGGCTGTCGAAGAGGCGAGGGTTCGCGCCGAGGACTCGACGAAAACCGCGCTCAAGTCCGCCATGCGGACGCTCCAGGGTCTCGCCAACGAACAGCAGTTGGCGCTTTCCAGGGCGCAGGAGAAATACGGTGACCAGCAGATCCTCCAGGACCTGCTCGACATCGACCACATGAACTCGCAGTTCGGCCGTCGGGCACAGTCCGTGGCCGTGCTCTGCGACGGCTGGCTCGGTCGGCAGCGCGCCGTCGCGTCGCTCTACGACGTGGCGCGCAGCGCCAAGGGCCGGGTCCGCCACTACACCCGCGTGGAGATCCGCTCGCAGACCAGCTTCGCCGTCGTCAGCCGCGCGGTCGAGCCCGTCGCGCTGGTCCTCGCCGAACTCCTGGACAACGCCACCAGCTACTCGGCGCCCGAGACCACGATCGACATCAACATCCGCACCGTGCCCAAGGGCGTGTGCGTCATCATCGACGACGCCGGTGTGGGCATGAACGAGGAGGAGAAGAGCCGGGCCGCCCGGCTGCTGTCGGGCGAGCACCCGGTCGGCGTGACCGAGCTCGGAAACCCGCCTCAGTTCGGCTTCGCGGTCATCGGCGTGCTCGCCGCCCGCTACGGATTCACCGTCTCAGTCGACTCGGCGTCCCCGTACGGCGGCGTACGGGCGGTGGTCCTTCTGCCTCAGGAGCTGCTGACCAGCATGCCCGAACCCACCCCTGCCGTGCCCGAGACGGCGGCCAGCGAGCAGCCGCGCCCCGCGCAGGCGACCACCTCCGGTGGCCTGCCCAAGCGTCGCCGGCGCGGGCAGATGGCCATCGTGCCGCAGTCCCGAGGCGAGTCCGAGACCGCTCCCGCCCGCTCGAGCGAGGAGACCGCGTCCATCATGGGCGCCTTCCAGCGTGGCACCCAGTCCGGTCGCAAGGCCGATCCGAGCAGGGAAGGATTTGAGGTTCAGTGAACACCGAACTGTCGTGGATGCTGGAGAGCGCCCTGGAGGTGCCGGGGGCACGCCACGCCATCCTCGTCTCGGCCGACGGTCTGCTGATGGCCCGCTCCAGCGAGGTGAACAAGGACGAGGCCGACACCATCGCCGCGGCCATGAGCGGCATGCAGTCCCTCAGCCGCACGGTGGCCGGCTTCAGCGGCGACGCCCGGATGCAGTGGCGCCAGACCGTGGTCGAGTTCGACGGAGGCTGGGTCTTCCTCATCTCCGCCGGCGAGGGCGCCTACCTCGCCGTCTCGGCCTCGCCCCAGGTGGACATGGCGGACATCACGTTCCGTATGCAGCAGCTCGTCGGGCAGCTCGGCAAGGTGCTGACCACCCCGCCCCGTGAGAACACCGGTATTCAGGCATGACCACACCCCAGGATCCGGAACACGAAGAGGCCGTCGAAGTCGAGACCTCGGAATTAGTGCGACCGTACGTCATCATCAACGGCCGCGGCTTCGACGACGGCAATCGATTCGACCTGGTCACTCTCGTCACGGCGGCGTCCGACAGCGAGCACCACAGGGTGCAGCTCGACCCGGAGATGCGCGACGTCGTCGAGTTGTGCGACGGCGGATATCTCTCGGTCGCCGAGATCGCGGGGCACCTCGGGCTGCCCATCGGCATCGTCAAGGTGCTGTTGGTCGACCTGGCGGATCGCGGCTTCGTCATCACCCGGGCTCCCATTCCGCCGGCCCAACTCGCCGACATTCAGGTTCTTCAGGAGGTTCTGGATGGACTCCAGGCACGGTTCGGCTGAGGGCGTCCACCTGGCCGAGAAGGTGCAGATCGCGGCGAAGATCCTGGTGGTCGGTCACTTCGCCGTCGGCAAGACGACCTTTATCGGCACGCTCTCCGAGATTCCGCCGCTGCGCACCGAGGAGACGATGACGCAGGCCGGCGCGGAGATAGACGATCTGAAGGGTGTGCGGGGCAAGACCACGACCACCGTCGCGATGGACTTCGGGCGGCTGACCCTCAGCGACCGACTTGTCCTCTATCTGTTCGGAACGCCGGGACAGCAGCGCTTCGTTCAGGTCTGGGAAGACATGACCCGCGGTGCCCTCGGCGCCCTGATCCTGGTGGATCCGGAGCGTCTCAGGGACTCCTTCGCCGTCATGGACCTGGTCGAGAAGTACGGCATCTCGTACGCCATCGCGGTCAACCACTTCGACGGCTCCCCGTCACACACCGAGGCGGAGCTCAGGGAGGCGCTCGACCTGCTCCCCGATACCCCGGTTGTCACCTGCGACGCCCGCGACGAGAAGTCGTCGGCCCAGGCACTCGTGGCTCTCGTCCGCTACCTGCAGAGCCACACCCGACAGGAGTAAGAATGGATTCCCCCTCTGGTTTCACGAACCCGCCCCCCGGCTGCCCGGCACATCAGGGCATGAACGGCAGCGGGCCGGCGCCCGTGGAGCGGGTGCCCCTGCACGGGCCCGAGTTCGCGGCCGATCCGCAGCGGTTCTACGAGTTCCTGCGCCAGTACGGACCGGCCGCGCCCGTGGAGATGGCGCCCGGCGTGCCGGTGACCCTGGTCACCGACTACGCGGCCGCCCTTCAGGTGCTCCAGTCGCCCGATCTGTTCTCCAAGGACTCCCGACGGTGGCGTGACCTCAACGAGGGCCGCATACCGCACGACAGTCCGGCGATCCCGATGATGGCCCACCGGCCCAACGCCCTCTTCTCCGACGGCGCCGAACACCTGCGGCTGCGTCAGGCGATCAGCGACAGCATGGCCAAGGTGGACACGCACCGGCTGAGCCGCCAGGTGGAGCGGATCTCCACCTATCTGATCGAGCGGTTCAGCACCCGGGGCACGGTCGACCTGATCGACGAGTACGCGCAGTTGGTGGCGCTCCTGGTGATCAATGACATCTTCGGCTGCCCGCCCCACCTCGGCGACCGGCTCGCGGAGGGCTGGGCGAAGGTGTGGTCCGGTGAGGACGCCGAGGCCGGGAGCAAGCAGGTCGGTGACAGCCTCGTCGAACTGGTCGCGCACAAGCGTGCCCAGCCCGGCGACGACGTCGCCTCCTGGATGACCCGGCACGCCGCGGGACTGTCCGACGAGGAGATGGTGCAGCAGCTCTTCGTCATGATGGGAGCGGGCGCCGATCCCGTCCGCAACCTGATCGGAAGCGGACTCCTCGTGGTCCTCTCCGACGAGCGCTTCTTCGGCGGCCAGTACGGCGGCGCGCTGCTGGTCGAGGACGCCGTGGACGAGGTCCTGTGGAACAGCCCGCCGATCCCCAACTACGCCGTGCACTACCCGACGCAGGACGTCGAGCTGTTCGGCATGAAGCTCGCGGCGGGCGACCCGGTCGCGGTGAGCTTCGCGGCCGCGAACACCGATCCCTCGCTGTCGGCCTCCCGGCAGATGCTCAGCAAGCGCGCCCACCTCGCGTGGTCCGCCGGGCCGCACGCCTGCCCGGCCAAGGACCCCGCCACCCTGATGGCCGTCGGGGCGATCGAGCGGTTGCTCAACCTGCTGCCCGACATCGAGCTCGCGGTGCCGGTCGAGAACCTGACCTGGCGGCCCAGCCCGTTCCAGCGTGGACTCGTCGAACTCCCCGCCAGCTTCACGCCGGTTCGTCTCCGCACCAGGACGCCCGACCCCAGCCAGCCCAAGGCCGCGCCCCAGCCGGCGGCGGAGCCGGCCCGTGCCAAGGGCGGCTGGTGGAGTTCCTTCCTGGCCCGGTGGCGCTGACCCGTAGCCCGTCCGCACCGTCCTGAGGGACGGACGAGTGTGCGACAAGTCGAGCCGAGCGCTCGGAAACACGGCCTCCGGTCGACCTCGGTCGGCCGGAGGCCGTGGCATTCCACCGGGTCCCGCCGGGCGCCGGCACACCCGCCCTCAGGTCGTGTCCTCCAGCCGGAAGCCCACCTTCAGCCCCACCTGGTAGTGGCCGATCGCGCCGTTCTCCACGTGGCCGCGGATCTGTGTCACCTCGAACCAGTCGATGTTGCGCAGCGTCTTGGCGGCCCGGGCGATCCCGTTCCGCACCGCCGCGTCCACGCTCTCCGGCGAGGAACCGACGATCTCGGTCACCCGGTAGATGTGCTCGCTCATGCCGGCCTCCAGGGCATCACGCGGGTGGCGACGCGGGGCCCCGCGTCCCACTGACTCCACCCTGCCCCACCGGGCGGACACCCGCGACACGGCCGGGACCAGCGGTGCTACCCTCGCACCGGGCCGTGACTGGCGCGTCGGGATGGGGTCAACCATCGGGAAGCGGCCCTAGCTGTGCGATGTGGAGCCGTGCGCCTGGGCCGTCGCGACCCATGTCAAGGAGGCCCCCATGACCAACGAGCCAGCAGCCGACTCCACCGTCTCCACCGCCTTCCGCAGCGGCCTCGACGTCGTCCGTTCCGTCGAGCCCAGGATCGCCGACGCCATCGGCGCCGAGATCGAGGACCAGCGCGCGTCCCTCAAGCTGATCGCCAGTGAGAACTACGCCTCGCCCGCCGTGCTCCTCGCCATGGGGAACTGGCTGAGCGACAAGTACGCCGAGGGCACCGTCGGCCGCCGCTTCTACGCCGGCTGCCGCAATGTCGACACCGTGGAGTCCCTCGCGGCCGAGCACGCCCGTGAGCTCTTCGGCGCCCGCCACGCCTACGTCCAGCCGCACTCGGGCATCGACGCCAACCTCGTCGCCTTCTGGGCCGTCCTCGCCCAGCGCGTCGAGAGCCCGGCCCTGGAGCGGGCCGGCGCCCGTCAGGTCAACGACCTCACCGAGGAGGACTGGGCCACGCTCCGCCGCGACCTCGGCAGCCAGCGGATGCTCGGCATGTCCCTGGACGCCGGCGGCCACCTCACCCACGGCTTCCGCCCCAACATCTCCGGCAAGATGTTCGAGCAGCGCAGCTACGGCACCGACCCCGAGACCGGCCTGGTCGACTACGACGCCGTCCGCGCCGCCGCCCGCGAGTTCCGGCCGCTGATCCTCATCGCCGGCTACTCCGCCTACCCGCGGCTGATCAACTTCCGGATCATGCGCGAGATCGCCGACGAGGTCGGCGCGACGCTGATGGTCGACATGGCCCACTTCGCCGGCCTCGTCGCGGGCAAGGTCCTCACCGGCGACTTCGACCCCGTGCCGAACGCCCAGATCGTCACCACCACCACCCACAAGTCGCTGCGCGGCCCCCGCGGCGGCATGGTGCTGTGCGACGACTCGCTCGCCGAGCAGGTCGACCGCGGCTGCCCGATGGTGCTCGGCGGCCCGCTGCCACACGTCATGGCCGCCAAGGCCGTGGCCCTCGCCGAGGCCAGGCAGCCCGCCTTCCGCGACTACGCCCAGCGCATCGTGGACAACTCGCGTGCCCTCGCCGAGGGCCTGATGCGCCGCGGCGCCCGGCTGGTCACCGGCGGCACCGACAACCACCTCGCCCTGATCGACGTCTCCTCCTACGGCCTCACCGGCCGGCAGGCCGAGGCCGCGCTGCTCGACGCCGGCATCGTCACCAACCGCAACGCGGTGCCCCGTGACCCCAACGGCGCCTGGTACACCTCCGGCATCCGGATCGGCACCCCGGCCCTCACCACCCGCGGCCTCGACACCGCGGGCATGGACGAGGTCGCCGAGCTCATCGACACCGTGCTCTCCCGCACCACCCCCGGCACCACCAAGAGCGGCGGGGCGTCCAAGGCCGCCTACCGCCTGGAGGACGGCGTCGCCGAGCAGGTCGCCAAGCGCGCCGCCGACCTGCTCGCCAAGCACCCGCTCTACCCCGGGATCGACCTGAGCTGAGCGTGAGCGCCCTCCGCCTCGTCCACCCGCACACCACGCCGGCCACCGAGGCCGAGGCCAGGGCCGTCCAGGAGCGACTCCGACCACGGGTCGTCCTGGACGGCTCAGGCCCCGCGCCAGGGGCCCCCGGGACCGTCGTGGTCGGCGTCGACGTCGCCTACGACGACGCGCGGGACACCGTCGCGGCCGCCGCCGTGGCGCTCGACGCGGCCACCCTGGCCGAGCTCGGGCACGCCACGGCGGTGGGCCGGGTCGCCTTCCCCTACGTCCCCGGGCTGCTCGCCTTCCGCGAACTGCCCGCCGTGCTCGCCGCGCTCGGCAGGCTGCGCCACGTCCCCGACCTGGTGGTCTGCGACGGCTACGGCCTCGCCCACCCCCGCCGCCTCGGGCTCGCCAGCCACCTGGGAGTGCTCACCGGGCTGCCGACCATCGGCGTCGCCAAGAACCCCTTCACCTTCCGCCACCCCCCACCGGGACCACGACGCGGCGACGCCGCGCCGCTGCTCGACGGCGACGAGGAGGTCGGTCGCGCGCTGCGCACCAGGGACGGTGTCAAACCGGTCTACGTCTCGCCTGGACACCGCACCAACATCGCCGACGCCTGCGCCCACACCCTGCACCTGACCCGTGGCTACCGGCTCCCCGAGACCACCAGGCGGGCCGACCGGCTCTGCCGCGACGCCCTGCGGGCGGCCGGCGAGCGGGACGGCGGGGGCCGGCCTTAGCCGGACCCGGCTCCTCACTCCTTCGAGTGCCGGCCCCGGGCCGCGGCGTCCCGAACAGACGGGTGGCCACTGCCGGTTGTCGTACGAGGACGCTAGGGTGATCCCCCACTCAGCGGACTCGGGAGGTCACGGTGCGGTACCTCAGGCCGGTGCGCGCCGCGCTGGCGGCGGCCACGGCGGTGCTGCTGTTCGGCTGCACCGCCGCGGACGCGGGCGACAGCCCCACGGACGACGGCGAGGGGGCGACCGCGGGCTCGTCGCCCGCCGCCGAGGCGTCCGGCGAGCCCTCGCCCAGGGTCGCGGAACCGCCGGCCGACCCCGCGGCCGCCCTCGCCCTCGCCATGGCGGTCGCCGCCACCCCGACCGACCTCGGCGACGGCTTCGTGCCGCAGGACCCGTACGAGTCGGATCCGGCCACCTGGGCCGTCCTCGACGAGGGGTGCGTCTGGCGCCGCGCGGCCCTGCCCGATGAGGTGCTGGCCAGCCTCTCCCGGTACAGCGAGCACCCGGCGCCTGGCGGCGAGGGCGAGCCGTTACGCGTGATGTCCTCGGTCACCGTGCACCGCAGCACCACGGTGGCGGACCAGCGGATGGCGGCCACCCTCGAGGAGGGTATGCGCTGCCCGGAACAGACGCTCAGGCCCGGCGAGTCGGTCACCGGGCTGCGCTCCGAAGGCGCCCCCTACGGGGTGCGCGGCCAGCTCGCGGCGGACGACATGATCCACGAGGGCGGCCAGTACCACGGCCCGGGGCCCGGCGGCCCCCACCCCTACCTGTGGGGCGTGGCCAGGCTCGGGCCCGTCACCGTGGCGCTCGCCGTCAAGGGCACGGTCGGCTACGACGAGGAGGACGTGGGGACCCTGCTCAACGACGCGATCGAGCTGATGCTGTCCCGGGCGGAGAGCGAGCTGCGGTGAGGGACCTCGAACTCTCCGACCCCCGGCGGATCGGCGGCTACCGGCTGCTGCGGCGGCTGGCCGAGGGGCGCACGGGCGTCGTCTACCTGGCCAGGTCGCTCGGCGGGGCGCCGGGCGCCCTCAAGGTGATCCGCAGGGAGCACGCCAGGGACCCGGAGTTCCGGGCCAGGTTCGAGCGGGACGTGGCCGCCGCGCGGCACGTGTCGGCCCGCTGCCTGGTCGGCGTGCTGGCCGCCGACACCGCGGGCGGCACCATGTGGGCCGCCTACCCCTACGTGCCAGGGCCCACGCTGCCCGAGGTCGTCGCGGCGCACGGTCCGCTGCCGCGCGAGCCGGTGCGGATCGTCGGCGCCCTGCTCGCCGAGGCCCTCGACGCCGTCCACCAGGCCGGCCTGGCCCACCAGGACGTGCGCCCGGGCCATGTGCACCTGCTGCCCGACGGTCCCCGGCTCACCGGCTTCGGCGGCACCGGCACGGTCGGCGGCGCCCCCGGGTACCAGTCGCCCGAGCAGGCCCGTGGCGGCCCCGACGGGCCGGGCCCCGCCACGGACGTCTTCTCGCTCGGCTGCGTGCTGGTCCACGCCGCCACGGGGCGACACCCCTTCGGCACGGGCACCGGTCGCGAGCTGCTGCACCGGGTGGTGCACGAACCCGCCGACCTGGCCGACGTGCCGCGCAGCCTGCTCGAGGTGATCGAGGCCTGCCTGGCCAAGGACCCGGTGCTGCGGCCCACGGCCGCCGACCTGTACGCCGAGCTGGCGCGGCCGGGCGAGGTGGTCGGCCTCGGGCGCACCGGGGCGTGGCTGCCGGCGCCGGTCGCGGCCGACGTCAACCACCGCTTCCACGCCCGGCTGCCGAGCCCGGGACCCGAGCAGACCGAGTGGCTCGACCCCGAGCCGCCGCCACCCGTCAGGCCGCCCAGGGCCACGGCGCCGCCCCCGCCGCCAGAGCCCGAACCGTCGTCCCGCCGCCGGCTGCTGACCGCCGTCGGCAGCGGGGGCCTGCTGCTGTTCGGCGGCGCGCTGGCCGCCAGGCTGCTGGTGTCGCGCTCCGGCGGCGCCGCGTCGGCCGAGGGCCGGCGGCACCACACGATCGGCCTGCACGCCGACCTCAGTGGCCCGCACGCCAAGTACGGCAAGGGGCAGCGGAGGGGCGTCACCATGGCCGTCGAGGAGCTGAACCAGCTGGGCGACCTCAGCTTCACGGTGAGCCTGCGGGCCCTGGACGACGGCGGCGACCCGGAGCGCGCCGCCGAGGTGGCGCGGGCGCTGATCGACGATCCGGCGGTGCTCGCCGTCGTCGGGCCGACCGGTGACGCCGTCGCGCGGGCGGCCGCCGAGGCGTACGGCGCGGCCGGCGTGCCGCTGCTCGCGCTGTCGGCCGGCAGCTTCGGGGCGCGCGCCGAGGACGACACGCTGCTGCTCGGCCGGCCCGACACGGCCACGGCCGCGCGGGCGGTCCCGCTGGTGCTCGACGCGGTGCTCGGCGCCCGCCGGGTCGGCCTGATCGACGACCGCACGGCCGACGAGTACAGCTGGCTGGTCACCCGGGCGGTCGGCGACGCCGTGGACCGGCGCGCGGTCGAGCTCACGCCCCGGGTGCTGCCCGCCGGCACCCGTGACTTCTCCGAGGTAGCCGAGGGTTTCACGGCGGCCGGCCTGGACGCCGTCGTGTACGGCGGTTTCGCGGACGGCGCCGGGCGGCTGGCCAGGGCACTGGCCGAGGCGGGGTACGAGGGCGCGGTGGTGGCCACCCAGGAGGCGCTCGGCCCCGCCTTCTTCGAGATCGCCGGCGAGGACGCGGCCGGCTGGTACTTCGTCACCACCTACACCGATCCCACGGGCGATCCCGAGGCCAGCGGCTTCGCCACCGTGCACCGCGAGCGGTTCGGCGGCACGGTCGAGCCCTACGCCGTGGAGGGCTACGACGCGGCCCGGATGGTGGTGGACGCCATGCGGGCGCTCTCCCACGAGGCGGCGGGGCCGACCCGGGCCTCGCTGCTCGCCCGGCTGCGCGGCGCCGAGTACCACGGCCTCGGGCGGCCGTTGGCCTTCGACGCGGCCGGCGGCTACGCCGGCGACGGGCCGCTGGGCTACCTCTACCGGGCGACCGGGGACGGTGTCCGGTTCCGCGGGCCCGTCGAGCCGCCGGGGGAGTGAGCGCCCGGGGGCGGGGGGGCCCGCCGGCCGCCGCCCCCCCCCCGGGGGCCACCGGCGGCGGCCCGGAAGCGCCCCCCCCCCAGGGGGCCACCCCGAACC
>NZ_JBHXFJ010000048.1:0-42110 GCF_042722465.1 Streptomyces sp. NPDC127098 | reverse complement strand
GGTGGGGGGCGGGCGGCGGGGCGGGGGGGGGCGGGGGGGTGTTGGCGGGGGGGGGGGGGGCCGCCCCGCGGGCCCCCCCCCCCCGGCGAGGGGCCCACGGTGCGGGAGCGTCAGACGCCCGGCACGTCGGTGCCGACCCGTACCCACACCTGCTTGCCGTCCTCGGTCAGCGCGTAGCCGAGCCCGTCGGCCATCTCGCGCAGCAGCCAGAGCCCCCGGCCCTCCTCGGCGGTCCAGTCGGGCAGGGTGATCTTTGGCAGCTCCGACGAGCGGTCGCTCACCGACACCTGCACGGCGTTCCCGAGCAACGACAGCTCCAGCGTGCAGCGCGGATCGCCCACGTGCCGGGCGACGTTGGACAGCAGCTCGGTGACCCCGTGCAACACGACCTCGGTGACCCGCTGCGGCTGCCCCCACTCCCGCATCGCGAGCGAGGCGAGCCGCCGGAAGTGCGCCAGATCCTCGCGCCTGGCCGTCAGCAACCAGCTGTACGAGAGGCGTTGGATCCCGGCGTCCGGGCTGGTGAGCGTCATGGTCCCTCCGGTGCTCCACGCGTTGTCAGGAATTGGGTGCGCTGCGTAACTTCTCGCACCCTGCCCCTAACTCCCGGCAGTCCGCAAGGAATTCAGCTGCACGTGTGGAGTTCATATCACTCGGACGGGTGGTGGGGTTGACAACGGCTCGGATCGGTCGCCGCCGGGAGCGCTCCCGCGCCCGCGGATGGCCGAAATCGCGCGGGAGGCGGCGTACCGGTCCCGTCTCCTCGCTGGTCAGGCGTCCTTCAGGGCGACGGCGATCGCGTCGGCCAGCGGGGTGGTCGGCCGGCCGACGAGCCGGGCGAGGTCGCCCGAGGTGCCGGCGAGCAGGCCCCTGGCGATGCCGGAGGCGTCCACGTCCACGAGGACGGCGGCGAACGGCTCGGGCAGCCCGGCGCCGGTCAGGATCGCCAGGTGCTCCTCGGGGGTGACCGGCGTGTACCGGATCTCCCTGCCGGTCTGGCGGGACAGCTCGGCCGCGTACTCGGCGAGGCTCCAGGCGGTGTCGCCGCTCAGCTCGTACACCGCGCCCTCGTGCCCCTCCCCGGTGAGCACGGCCACCGCGGCGGCGGCGTAGTCGGCTCGGGAGGCCGAGGCGACCCGGCCGTCGCCGGCGCTGGCCACCACCGCGCCGTGGGCGAGCACCGGGGCCAGCTGTTCCGTGTAGTTCTCGTGGTACCAGCCGTTGCGCAGCAGGGTGTAGGGCAGCCCGGAGGCGATGACGAGCTCCTCGGTCGCCTTGTGGTCGTCGGCGAGCGTGAAGTCGGCGGCGGGGCCGCCGAGCACGCTCGTGTAGGCCAGCAGGCCGACGCCCGCCGCCTTGGCGGCCGCCACGACGGCGGCGTGCTGGGGGATCCGCCGTCCCACGTCGGTGCCCGAGACGAACAGCACCCGGTCGCCGGCCTCGAACGCGTTCGCCAGGCTCTCGGGGGCGCTGTAGTCCGCGACCCGCACGGTCACGCCGCGGGCCGCCAGGTCGGCGGCCTTCGCCTCGTTCCGCACCACCACGGCCACCTGCTCGGCGGGAACCTTCTCCAGCAGCGCGTCGACGACCAACCGGCCCAGCTTGCCGGTGGCGGCGGTGACCACGTACATCGATGTCTCCTCAGTGTTGTCCGTTCTGACAACCCGAGCCTAAGCTGCACGCTAACCGAGAGAAAGTACCCACTTTGAAGTAAGGTACTGGCATGACCGTAAGCTTTCCGCTCGACGTCAACGCCGCCAACTGCCCCTCGCGGGTGGTGCTCGACCACGTCACCAGCCGCTGGGGCGTCCTGGTGCTGGCCCTGCTGCTCGACACCGAGCGGCAGCGGTTCAGCCAGCTGCGCCGGGCCATCGGCGGCATCAGCGAGAAGATGCTCGCCCAGACCCTCCAGACCCTGGAGCGGGACGGCATGGTGCTGCGCGAGGCGCGCCCGGTGATTCCGCCGCACGTGGACTACTCGCTCACCCCGCTCGGCCGCGAGTTCGCCGAGCGGGTCTGGGCGCTGACCCGGCTGGTCGAGCAGCGGGTGCCCGAGGTCACCGAGGCCCAGGAGGCGTACGACCGGACGCGCCGGGAGCGGGAGCGGGCCGCGGCCGGCTGACCGCGGGCGAACGCGCCGCCGACACGGCCGCCCGGCTGACCGACCGGATGTCGGTGGCGCCTGCCACAATGCTCCGCACGGCGCGGTGTGCGCGTCGGGAAGCCGGGAAAGCGCGGGAAATGCGGAGCGAGATCGTGACACAGTCCGTCGCAGGACGGTCCATCGAGGCCAGGATCGCCGAGGAGCTCGGCGTAGGGGAGGGGCAGGTCACGTCGGCCGTGGGCCTGCTCGACGGCGGCGCGACGGTGCCGTTCATCGCCCGGTACCGCAAGGAGGCCACCGGCGCGCTCGACGACACGCAGCTGCGCTCCCTGGAGGAGCGGCTCCGCTATCTGCGCGAGCTCGAGGAGCGGCGCGAGGCCGTGCTGGAGTCGGTGCGCGCCCAGGGCAAGCTGGACGCGGCGCTCGAGGCCGCCATCCGCGGCGCCGAGACCAAGGCTCGCCTCGAGGACATCTACCTGCCGTACAAGCCCAAGCGCCGCACCAAGGCCCAGATCGCCCGCGAGGCCGGTCTCGAGCCGCTCGCCGACGGGCTGCTGGCCGATCCGAGCGTGCTGCCGGCGGCCGCGGCCGCCGCCTTCGTCGACGAGGCGCGCGGCGTGCCGGACGCGGAGGCCGCGCTCGCCGGCGCCAGGGCCATCCTCACCGAGCGGTTCGGCGAGGACGCCGACCTGCTCGGCGAGCTGCGCGAGCGAATGTGGCAGCGCGGCCGGCTGGTGTCCCGCGTGCGGTCGGGCAAGGAGACCGAGGGCGCCAAGTTCGCCGACTACTTCGACTTCGCGGAGCCGTTCGCCCAGCTGCCCTCGCACCGGGTGCTCGCCATGTTCCGCGGCGAGAAGGAGGAGGTCCTCGAGCTCACCCTGGAGCCCGAGGAGCCGGCCGGCGAGGAGGAGCAGGGCCGCGCGGCGCCGTCGTCCTTCGAGCGCGCCATCGCCCACCGCTTCGGCGTCGTCGACCGGGGCCGTCCGGCCGACGCCTGGCTCGCCGAGACCGTGCGCTGGGCCTGGCGCACCCGGATCCTGGTCCATCTCGGCATCGACCTGCGGGCCCGGCTGCGCACCGCCGCCGAGGACGACGCGGTGGGCGTCTTCGCGGCCAACCTGCGGGACCTGCTGCTGGCCGCGCCGGCCGGCACCCGGGCCACCATGGGGCTCGACCCCGGTCTGCGCACCGGCGTCAAGGTCGCCGTGGTCGACGCCACCGGCAAGGTCGCGGCCACGGACACGATCTACCCGCACGCGCCGCACCGCAGGTGGGACGAGGCACTCGCCAGGCTCGGCGCGCTCGCCCTGGAGCACGGCGTCGAACTGATCGCCATCGGGAACGGCACGGCCTCCCGGGAGACCGACAAGCTGGCCGGCGAACTCATCGCCAGGATGCCCGAGGCCGGGCTGACCAGGATGGTGGTCTCCGAGGCCGGCGCCTCGGTCTACTCGGCCTCGGCCTACGCCGCCGAGGAGCTGCCCGACCTCGACGTCTCGCTGCGCGGCGCCGTCTCGATCGCCCGCCGGCTGCAGGACCCGCTGGCCGAGCTGGTGAAGATCGACCCGCGGTCGATCGGCGTCGGCCAGTACCAGCACGACCTGTCCGAGGTGAAGCTCTCCCGCTCGCTGGACGCCGTCGTCGAGGACTGTGTGAACGGCGTCGGGGTGGACGTCAACACCGCCTCGGTGCCGCTGCTGGCCCGGGTGTCGGGCATCGGCACCACCCTCGCGGAGAACATCGTGTCCCACCGCGACCTCAACGGGCCCTTCACCAACCGCGGCGCGCTCAGGCAGGTGTCCAGGCTGGGCCCCAAGGCGTTCGAGCAGTGCGCCGGGTTCCTGCGGATCAGGGGCGGGGACGACCCGCTGGACGCCTCCGCCGTGCACCCGGAGGCCTACCCCGTGGTGCGCCGCATGGCGGCGACCACCGGCGGGGACGTGCAGACCCTCGTCGGCAACGGCACGGCGCTGCGCGCGCTGCGCCCGGCCGACTTCGTGGACGACACCTTCGGCCTGCCGACGGTCACCGACATCCTGCGGGAGCTGGAGAAGCCGGGCCGCGACCCGCGTCCGGCGTTCCGCACCGCGCGGTTCAAGGAGGGCGTCGAGAAGATCGGCGACCTGAAGGCGGGCATGGTGCTCGAGGGCGTGGTGTCCAACGTCGCCGCCTTCGGTGCCTTCGTGGACGTCGGCGTCCACCAGGACGGTCTCGTGCACGTTTCGGCCATGTCGCGGAAGTTCGTGTCGGACCCGCGCGAGGTGGTCAAGCCGGGGGACATCGTGAAGGTGAAGGTCCTCGACGTGGACGTGCCGCGCAAGCGCATCTCGCTGACCCTGCGGCTCGACGAGGAGCCGGGCGCCGGCGGCGGGCGCGGCGGCCGGGACGAGCGCGGACCGCGTGGTGAGCGCGGCGAGCGTGGTGAGCGTGGTGAGCGCGGCGGCGCCCCCAGGCAGCGGGACCGGCGCGGAGGCGGTGGTGGCCAGCGGCGGGAGGCGCCGCCGGCGAACAGCGCCATGGCCGACGCGTTGCGCAGGGCCGGCCTGGTGCGCTCGGAGCGTGGCAAGCGCTGACGAGGAGCGAACCCAGGGGAACAGCCCCCACCGGCGGCCCGGACCGACTGCGGTCCGGGCCGCCGCGTTGTGAAGTGGCCCGCGTTTTACGGCCATTCCCTTGCCAGACCGGCGGGTAACAACTTACGGTGCCGTAACCTACGGTCTCGTAGGTATTCGCGTTACCCGCCAGGAGCTTCAGTGACCTTCAGCCCCACCCCTCTGACCAGCTCGGACGAGTGGACGGACGTCCGTCTGATCCATGCCCTGGAGGAGGTGGTGGAGCGCGAGCTCAACCGCCACCTGGGAGTGGCCAAGGACTGGATGCCGCACGAGTACGTGCCCTGGAGCGAGGGCCGGAACTTCGATGGCCCGCTGGGCGGTGAGCCGTGGGCCCCCGACCAGTCGAAGGTGACCGACATCGGCCGCACGGCGCTGGTGGTCAACCTGCTCACCGAGGACAACCTGCCGAGCTACCACCACGAGATCGCCAGCATCTTCGGCCGCGAGGGCGCCTGGGGGAACTGGGTGCACCGCTGGACCGCCGAGGAGGGCCGGCACGGCATCGTGCTGCGCGACTACCTGCTGACCACCCGCGCCGTCGACCCGGTCCAGCTGGAGAACTTCCGCATGGCGCACATGTCGGAGGGGTTCGAGTCCGACAACGCGCACTCCATGCTGCACTCGGTGGCCTACGTGGCCTTCCAGGAACTGGCCACCCGAATATCGCACCGCAACACCGGCCGTGAGTCGGGCGACCCGGTCTGCGACCGGATGCTGTCCCGCATCGCCACCGACGAGAACCTGCACATGGTCTTCTACCGCAACCTGCTGAAGGCCGCCTTCGAGCTGGCCCCCGACCAGGCCATGCGCGCGGTCAGGGACGTGGTGGTCAACTTCCGGATGCCGGGCCACGGTATCCCCGGCTTCGAGCGCGCCGCCGCCAGGATGGCCATCGGCGGCATCTACAACCTGCGCATCCACCACGACGAGGTGCTCCAGCCGGTGCTGCGCTTCTTCAGGGCGCTCGACGTCAGCGGGCTCGGCCCCGAGGGCCTGAAGGCCCAGGAGGAGCTCGGTCGGTATCTCGACGGCCTGGACAGCGAGGCTCGGCTCTTCGACGAGCGCCTGGCCGCGCGCCAGGCCCGGCTCGCCGCCCGCGGCAAGGCCTGAGCCGCGAAGCGCTCTGCCGGGTAGGCGGGCCGGGCCCGTCAAATCGGTTGCGCCCGCCGCCCGGCGTCTCCTAGGGTCTCTCTCGGCCTGTCGCCGTCGTGAGGAGGGCCCGTTGGAGGGCTGAGGTCGTAGACACCGCGAGCCCGTCGCCCGCGCGTTCCCGAGTGGACGCGTGGTGCCGCGCCGCGTGATCGACCTCGGCTGTGCCGGCCGCTCCCTCGCCCGCCACGCCTTTCCTTCCGATCAGCCAGTCCCGGCCGTCCCGGGCCCGGTGTCTCCGTGTGTCGCCAACCGTTCGTGACAAACACTGGAGCTCCGAGATGGCCCCGACCACCGCCCAGATCAGCTGCGTCCGCCTCGGCTACGCCTGGCCGGACGGCACCCGGCTCTTCGACGACCTCGACTTCGCCGCGGGACCCGGCCGCACCGGCCTGGTCGGCCTCAACGGCAGCGGGAAGTCCACCCTGCTGCGACTGCTCGCCGGCCGGCTCACGCCCACCTCCGGCTCGGTCCGGGTGAACGGCGAACTCGGCTATCTGCCGCAGAACATCACGTTGGACACCGAGCAACGCGTCGACCGGGTGCTCGGCATCGAGAAGGCCAGGGCCGCCCTGCACGCCATCGAGTCGGGGGACGTGGCCGAGGAGCACTTCGCGGCCGTCGGGGACGACTGGGACGTCGAGGAGCGCACCCGCGCCACCCTGGACGGGCTCGGCCTCGCCGGCGTCGACCTCGACCGGACCGTGGGCCGGCTCTCCGGCGGCCAGACCGTGCTGCTCAGCCTCGCCGCCCTGCTGCTGCGCCGGCCCGACGTGCTGCTGCTCGACGAGCCGACCAACAACCTCGACCGGCGGGCCCGCGAGCACCTCCACGCGGCCGTGGCCGGCTGGTCGGGGGTGCTCGTGGTGGTCAGCCACGACCGTGAACTCCTGGAGCGCGTGGACCAGATCGCCGACCTGCGGGAGGGCCGGATCACCTGGTACGGCGGCACGCTCTCGGAGTACGAGACCGCGCTGGCCGCGGAACAGGAGGCCGCCGAGCGAACGGTGCGGACGGCGGAGGCCGATGTGCGGCGGCAGAAGCGGGAGTTGATCGAGGCCAACGAGAAGCTGGCGCGCCGGGCCGGGCAGGGCAGGCGGGAGGCGGAGCGCGGCGGCGCCCCCAAGATCCTGCTGGGCGCGCGCAAGCGGCGTGCCCAGGAGAGCGCGGGCCGCCACCGCGGTCTGCACGAGGAGCGTCTTGCCGGTGCCCGGGAGCGGCTCGCCGAGGCCGAGTCGGCGGTCCGCGACGACGACGAGATCCGCGTCGACCTGCCGCACACGGCCGTGCCGCCCAGGCGCCGGGTGCTCGACCTGGCGGACGTGGAGCTGCGGGGCGGCGTCCGGGCCACGCTCGAGGTGCTCGGCCCCGAGCGGATCGCGCTGACCGGCGGCAACGGCGCCGGCAAGACGACGCTGCTCGACACCGTGGCCGGCGAGTTGGCGCCGGTGTCGGGCGAGGCGCGGGTGCAGGTGCCGATGCGGTACCTGCCGCAGCGCCTCGACCTGCTCGACGGGTCGGTCAGCATCGCCGAGAACGTGCGCCGGCTGGCGCCCGGCGCCTCCCCGCAGCACATCAGGGCCCAGCTGGCCAGGTTCCTGTTCCGGAAGGACCGCCCCGACCAGTTGGTCGGCACCCTCTCCGGCGGGGAGCGCTTCCGGGCCTCGCTGGCCGCGCTGATGCTGGCGGAGCCCGCGCCGCAGCTGCTGCTGCTGGACGAGCCGACCAACAACCTGGACCTCGCCAGCGTCCGGCAGCTCACCTCGGCGCTGCACTCCTACCGTGGGGCGCTGCTCGTGGTCAGCCACGACGTGCCCTTCCTGCGCGGGCTGGGCGTCACCCGCTGGCTCGCCCTGGACGGCGAGCTGACGGAGATCGAACCGCTCTGACCGCGCCGCGGCCCGCGCCCCTCCCGGGGCGCGGCGCCGCACCGTACGTCGACGGCGCCGCTCAGGTCAGCTGGTTGGACTGGAGGCGCGCGTACGCCCCGCCGCGGCGCAGCAGTTCGGCGTGGCTGCCGACCTCCTGGATCCGCCCCTGCTCCAGCACCACGATCCGGTCGGCGCCGCGCACCGTGGAGAGCCGGTGGGCGACCACGAAGACGGTGCGGCCGCGCATCAGCCGGTCCATGGCCTCCTGGACCAGCGCCTCGGAGCGCGTGTCGAGGGCCGAGGTGGCCTCGTCGAGCACGAGGATCCGCGGGTCGCGGATCAGCGCCCTGGCGATGGCGATGCGCTGCCGCTGGCCGCCGGAGAGCCGGGCGCCGCGCTCGCCGACGACCGTGTCGAGGCCGTTGGGCAGCCGGTCCACGAACTCCAGGGCGTTGGCGTCGCGCAGCGCGTCGCGCACGGTCTCGTCGTCGATGTGGGGCATGCCGTAGCCGACGTTCTCCCGGACGGAGCCCTCGAAGAGCACCGACTCCTGGGGCACCACGGACAGGAAGCGGCGGTAGCTGCGCAGGTCGAGGGTGGCCATGTCGCTGCCGTCGAGCAGGATCCGTCCCGAGACCGGACGGATGAAGCCGATCAGCAGGTTGAGGATGGTGGACTTGCCGGCGCCCGAGGCGCCGACCAGGGCGACGGTCTGGCCGGGCGGCACCCGCAGGGTGAAGTCGGTGACGGCCGCCGGACCCTCCCCGTCGTAGCGGAAGTCGACGTTCTCGAAGTCGATCCGGCCCTTGACCGCCGTGACCTGCGCCTTGCCCGCGTTGACCTCCAGGTCGGGGGCCTGCAGCACCTCGCCGGCCGAGCGGACGGACTCCAGGCCCCTGGAGATGATGGGGGCCAGGCTCATCAGCATGGTCATGGAGCCGGTGAGGGTGGTGAAGAAGGTGCTGAGCATCACCACGTCACCGGGGCTGATCGGCAGCCAGGCGTAGTAGGAGACCAGGGCCGCGCCGGCCAGGAAGCCGATGCCGATGGCCTGGAGCAGGATCCACGCCAGGGCGCCGAAGTGGCCGTTGATCAGGTCGAGCCGTATACCCGCGGTGAGCACCTGGCGCAGGGTGCCGTCGACCCGGACGAGCGCGGTGCGCTCCAGACCGTGCGCCCGGGTGACGGGGATCAGACTGGTCATCTCGCCGACCCGGGAGGAGAGTTGCTCGACCTGACGGCGGAACCGCTCGTTGTGGGAGCGCAGCCGGCCGCGCAGCCTGCGCACCAGCAGCGTGGTGGCCGGCACCATCACCAGGAAGACGGGCAGGGCCTCCGGCACCCGCACGGCGATGACCACCAGGCCGCCGACCAGGGTGATGATGGCCCCGAGCCCGGTGTCCGCGCTCTGCTGCACCGACTGCTCGATGTTCTCGACGTCCCTGATCACCTTGGTCTGGAGGGCGCTCGCGCTGACCCGGGAGTGGTAGCCGATGGACAGCTCCTGCATCCGGCGGCAGAGCGCGGACCGCAGCCCGGTGCCGACCCGCCGGACGCTGCCGTGCATGCAGCGGACGTAGAGCAGGTGGGTCGGGTAGTTCAGCAGCAGCACGACGACCAGGACCACCGTGTTGGCGCCGAGTTGGGAGATGGGTCGGCGCTCGACGACGATGTCGATGATGTTGGCGGTGACCAGCGGTAGCAGCCAGACCGGGCTGTGCTTGACGATGAACGCGAGCACGGCGACCAGGACCCGCAGACGGGACTCCCGGAAGAGATAGGCGAGGGTCCGCACCGGATGTTCCCCCTGGTAGCGGTGCTCCAGGGGACCTTGCGGAAGAGCCATGACAGCAGCACTCCAACGTCCAGGGGAATGAGTCGGGATGACCTTGCCCCTCAGACGGCTCGAACACTCTCCGAAATGTCGATAGCGAGTGGTCTCGGCCCTATTCCGTATGGTTCGGGCTAATTCATATACATGGTGATAGTAACCATGTATGGTGCCGACCCTTTCGAAACAGTCGCTGTGTGGCTGCCCAGCGGTCCTATTTCTCAACTTGCGTATAGTCGCGACACATGCGGCGGCGCACTCCGGCGCTCGCGCCAGGGTGGTGGCCCACTACGGGTTCGCAACGGTGCGCCTCGGCCGGTCGGGTGAGGCCGGCTCGAGCGACCGCGCGGGGTGGCGCGGGCCCCCTCTGGGCGCCCTCCGAAAAAAGCTGGTCGCCGATCGGTCGCAGGCGAAACGACGCGGTCGAAACCTGCCCTATTCATGACGAGTTGAGGTCACTGGGTCATGTCGCCCTGGCACATGCCAAGACTCGGAGTCATGGACAGTAGATCAGGCGCCCCGCCGCTTTCCGGGCTCCCCGCGACCTCCGGCCACACCGGGATCTGGCGCTTCAGCGTTCCGCCGGTCGAGCACGCGGTGCCGCACGTCAGGCACGCCGTGCGCGATCTGCTCCGCCGCCAACAGGCGCCGCTCACCGCCGACCGGCTCTACGGGGTGCTGCTGATCCTCTCGGAGCTGGTCACCAACTCCGTCCGGCACGCGGCCCTGCTCACCCCCGAGATCGGCGTCGAGGTCGGCTTCGACGCGCACTGGGTACGGCTCTCGGTCGAGGACGGGCACCCCTACCGGCCGCGCGCCCTGGACGCGGCGCCGGACCAGCACCACACCAGCGGGCGCGGCCTGCTGCTGGTCAAGGCGACCGCGCTCGAGGCCGGCGGGGACTGCGGGGTCGAGGCGACCGCGACCGGCGGCAAGGTGGTCTGGGCCGCGCTGCCGGTGGACCGCGCCTGAGCGCGGCCCGGCCGCCTCACCAGCCGGCGGCGGCTCCCGTCAGCTCTCTGATCGCGGGCCTGGCCGCGTCGAGCACGGTCCCGAACCAGACCGAGAACGCCCGGCCGTCGATCAGCCGGCCGAGCTCGCCGGGGGTGACGAAGGCCGTCTCGCCGACCTCCGCCGGGTCGGGCCGCAGCGGCTCGGTCACCAGACCGGCGAACAGGTGGTTGTACTCCCGCTCCACCAGGCCGGAGTCCGGGTCCGGATGGTGGTAGCGGACGGTGCCGGCCTCGCGCAGCAGCGCGGGCGCCGCGCCCAGCTCCTCGGAGGTGCGCCGGGTCGCGGCCAGGAACGGCGGCTCGCCCGGGTAGGGGTGCCCGCAGCAGGTGTTGGACCAGACGCCGGGGGAGTGGTACTTGCCGGCCGCGCGGCGCTGGAGCAGCAGCCGCCCGGCCGGGTCGAAGAGGAAGACCGAGAAGGCCCGGTGGAGCAGCCCCGGTGCCCGGTGGGCGGCCAGCTTCTCCGAGGTGCCGATCGTCGCGCCGTCCTCGTCGACGAGCTCCAGCAGGATCTGACCGGGCTCGACGGCTGTGCTGTGGGGCATGTAGCGGGTCTCCCGGTCTTTCCTGATCACGAGGTTCGGCTCCGACCAGTGTGCCGCACCGGCTCAGTGGCAGAGACCGGCCTCGTGCTCCGCGTGCCCCCGCGGCTCCAACTGGAATGTGCAGTGCGCCACATCGAAGTGCTCGCCGAGACACCCCTGGAGGTCGTGCAGCATCCGCTCGTGCCCGACCGCGTCCAGGGTGTCCTGGTCGACCACCACGTGGGCGGAGAGCACCGGCATGCCCGAGGTGATCGTCCAGACGTGCAGGTCGTGCACGTCCTCCACGCCGGGGAGCTCCAGGATGTGCGACCTGACCTCGGCGATCCGCACGTCCTTCGGGGCCGCCTCCAGCAGCACGTCCAGTGCCTCGCGCGCCAGCTTCACGGTCCGCGGCACGATCAGCACGGCGATCACCAGCGAGGCGATCGTGTCCGCCCGCTGCCAGCCCGTGGTGATGATCACAACGGCGGCGACCACCACGGCCACCGAGCCCAGCGCGTCGGCCAGCACCTCGAGGAACGCGCCACGCACGTTCAGGCTCTCCCGCTGCCCGCCCATCAGCAGCAACAGCGAGACGCAGTTGAGCAGCAGGCCGAGCGCGCCGAACAGCACGGTGAGACCGCCTGGCACCTCGGCCGGCTCGCGTAGCCGCTCGACGGCCTCGAAGACGATGTAGCCGCCGACGCCGAGCAGCAGCACGCAGTTGAGCAGCGCGGCCAGGATCTCCATCCGCGCGAAGCCGAAGGTGCGGCGCTCGCTCGTCGCCCGGTTGGCCACGTGGATCGCGAACAGCGCCAGGGCGACGCCGACCGCGTCGGTCGCCACGTGCCCCGCGTCGGCGAGCAGCGCCAGCGAGCCGGTCACGCCCGCGCCCACCACCTGGGCGACCAGCAGCACGCAGGAGAGCGCGAGGGCCCAGCGGAGCCGCCCCACATAGGCCGCTCCCGCGGTGCCGCCCGACCCCCCGTGGTGCTGGTGTCCGCCGTGGTTGTGTCCGGCTCCCATGGCCGTCGCCCTCCTGAAGTCGATCCGGCGTCGCGACCTCAGTGAACTACGGGTGGGGGGTATATGGCAACGCGGCACTGAACACCGTTGTCATTGCGCTGACCTGCGGATTTCCCGTTCTCGGGGCCGGTCGACCCGGCCGTGGGCAAAGCCCGAGGTCAGGCCGGACCGGGGTGCCGCGCCGACCAGCCGGACCAGGCCGAGGCGACCATCTCGGCGAGGTCGCGGCGCGCCTCGAAGCCGAGCCGGTCGCGCGCCAGCGCGGCCGAGGCCACCACGCGCGCCGGGTCGCCGGGGCGCCGGTCCACGACCTCGGGCGCCGGCTCCCGCACGCCGGTGACCTCGGCCACCAGATCGGCCATCTCCCGCACCGAGGCGCCCCGCCCGGTGCCGATGTTCACCGTCAGGTCGCCGGCGGTCGCCGGGTCCTCGGCGCGCTCCAGGTGGCGGACCGCCGCCAGGTGCGCCTCCGCGAGGTCCGAGACGTGCACGTAGTCCCGGACGCAGGTGCCGTCCGCCGTCGGGTAGTCGTCCCCGAAGATCATCGGGGGCTCGCCCCGCGAGAGGCGCTCGAAGAACATCGGGATGACGTTGGCCGCCCCGGCGTCGGCCAGCTCGGGCCTGGCCGCGCCGGCGACGTTGAAGTAGCGCAGGCAGACCGTGCCGATGCCGTGCGCCAGGCCGGTGGACCTGACCAGCCACTCGCCGGCCAGCTTCGTCTCGCCGTACGGGTTCATCGGTCGGCACGGGGTCTGCTCGGTCACCAGGCCGCCCGTCAGGTCGCCGGCCTCCGGCATCCCGTAGACGGCCGCCGAGGACGAGAAGACGAACCGGCGCACCCCCGCCGCCACGACCGCCTCCAGCAGCACCGTGAGCCCGTGCACGTTGGTCCGGTAGTAGCCGAGCGGGTCGGCCACGGACTCCCCGACCTGCTTTCGTGCCGCCAGGTGCACCACGCCCGTCACCCCGTGCTCGCCCAGCGCCCGGTCGAGCAGCGCCCGGTCGAGCACCGAGCCGACCACCACCGGCACCTCGGGGGGCAGCCGCTCGACAAGACCCGTGGAGAGGTCGTCGAGCACCACGACCCGCTCCCCGGCGGCCCGCAGGACCTCGACGACATGTGCCCCTATGTACCCGGCGCCACCGGTGATCAGCCAGCTCATGGCCGCAGCCTAACGGTGGGCGCGCACCGTGTCCGAACGATCGCGTAGGGTCGCATCCGCACCCGCGGCGGGGAGCGACATGAACTCCGGGTTTCCTGAGGCCAACGCCATTCTTGCCGCTGGGTTCTCATCAGATAATCTCTGCCGACGTGCGGGTCGCAGAGCGCGACCCCGCCTCAAGGAGTGAGTCAGCTGTCGACCGCGATCCTCACCGGTCCGCCCCCTCCCGGGTCAACGCTCGAACACGACCTGACGGCGCTGGGATTCGCCGTGCGGGTGGCGGAGCGGCCCGCCGACCTCGCCCGGGCCCTGGCCGCGGTACCCGCCGGGCAGCGCGTCGCCGTGGTCGACCCCCGCTTCGTCGGGCACCGGCACAGCCTCCGCCTCGGCCTCACCGACCCCCGCTTCGGCGCGGCGGCCATCCCCGGCGCGATCACCGTGCTCCCCGGTGAGCGCGGCGCGCTGACCGCCGCCGCCACCCAGGACGACGCCGCCCGCCCGGCCGCCGAGCAGGCCGAGGGCGGCGGCTCGGTCGCCGCCCCGCCGGCCACCGACTGCCTGCCCGACCGGCTCGCCCAGCGCGTCGAGGCCGAGGGCACCCCCGTGCACCGCCCCGAGCTCGGCACCCTCGTCGCGGCCGTCCCCGCCACCGGCACCGAGCGCGACGCGGCCGCGGCCGCGGTCGCCGGCGTCGACGAGGAGGCCGTCCGGCTGCGCACCGCCGTCAAGTCGCGGGACGGCTTCTTCACCACCCACTTCGTCAGCCCCTACTCCCGCTACCTGGCCCGCTGGTGCGCCCGCCGCGGCCTCACCCCCAACCAGGTCACCACCGCCTCGCTGCTCACCGCCCTGGTCGCCGCCGGCTTCGCCGCCACCGGCACCAGGGGCGGCTTCGTCGCCGCCGGCCTGCTGCTGCTGTTCTCCTTCGTGCTCGACTGCACCGACGGCCAGCTCGCCCGCTACTCGCTCCAGTACTCGACCCTCGGCGCCTGGCTCGACGCCACCTTCGACCGGGCCAAGGAGTACGCCTACTACGCGGGCCTCGCCCTCGGCGCCGCCCGCGGCGGTGACGACGTGTGGGCCCTGGCACTCGGCGCCATGGTGCTCCAGTCCTGCCGCCACATCGTCGACTTCGCCTTCAACGAGGCCCATACCACCGTCCAGGGCAGCTCCTCGGGCGCGGCCTCCGCCGCCCTCACCGGCCGGCTCGACCGCATCGGCTGGACCGTCTGGGCCCGCCGCATGATCGTGCTGCCCATCGGCGAGCGCTGGGCCCTCATCGCGCTGCTCACCGCGCTCACCACCCCCCGCGTCACCTTCGTCGTGCTGCTCGTCGCCAGCGGCTTCGCGGCCTGCTACACCACCGCGGGCCGGCTGCTGCGCTCCCGCCGGCTGCCCGCCGTCGGCGAGGACGCGGCCCGCGCGCTCGTCGGCCTCGCCGACAACGGCCCGCTCGCCGAGGCCGTCGCCGCACCCCGCACCCCCGCCCGGCGACCGGCGCTCGCCGCCCCCCTCTGGGCCCTGGCCGGCACGGGCGCGCTGCTCGGCGCCCTGCTGCTGCCCGGCGTCGCCGGCGGCTGGTACGCGGTCGGCGCCGCCGCCCTCTACGTGCTCTGCGCCGGCCGCGCGCTGGCCGCCGAGCCCCGCCGCCCCTTCGACTGGCTGCTGCCGCCGCTCTTCCGGGCCGGCGAGTACCTCACCGTGCTGATCCTCGCGGCCGACGCCGCCGACCACGGGGTGAACGGAGCGTTGCCGGCTGCTTTCTGCCTGGTGGCCGCCAGCGCCTACCATCACTACGACACGGTGTACCGCCTCCGCGGCGGCGCCGGGGCGCCCCCGCGCTGGCTGGTGCAGGCCACCGGCGGACACGAGGGGCGCGTCCTGGTGGTCGCCGCCTTCGCCGCCCTCTGGGCGACCGGAGCGGGCTTCACCACCGCGCTGTCCGTCCTCGCCGGCGGTCTCGCGCTTCTGGTTCTTGGCGAGAGCATCCGCTTCTGGATCTCCTCCCAGGCACCCGCCGTACACGACGAAACAGGAGAACCCGCATGATCGGCCTCGTGCTGGCCGCCGGCGCCGGACGCCGCCTTCGCCCCTACACGGACACCCTGCCCAAGGCGTTGGTGCCGGTGGTCGAGCCCACCGACGGGGGCGAACCGAGAACCGTCCTCGACCTGACGCTGGCCAACTTCGCCGAGGTCGGCATCGACGAGGTGGCGATCGTCGTCGGCTACCGCAAGGAGGCCGTCTACCAGCGCAAGGCCGCGTTGGAGAGCCGCTACGGCGTCAAGCTCACCCTCGTCGAGAACGACAAGGCCGAGGAGTGGAACAACGCCTACTCCCTCTGGTGCGCGCGGGACGTCATCAAGCAGGGCGTGATCCTCGCCAACGGCGACACCGTGCACCCGCCGTCCGTCGAGCGGACCCTGCTCGCGGCCCGTGGCCAGGGGCAGAAGATCATCCTCGCGCTCGACACGGTCAAGAAGCTCGCCGACGAGGAGATGAAGGTCGTCGCCGACCCGGCCACCGGCGTGCGCCGCATCACCAAGCTGATGGAGCCGGCGGACGCCACCGGCGAGTACATCGGCGTCACCCTCATCGAGCCCGAGGCCGCCGAAGAGCTGGCCGACGCGCTGCGCACCACCTACGAGCGCGACCCGCAGCTCTACTACGAGGACGGCTACCAGGAGCTCGTCAACCGTGGCTTCCAGGTCGACACCGCCCCCATCGGCGAGGTCAGCTGGGTCGAGATCGACAACCACGACGACCTCGCCAAGGGCAGGGAGATCGCGTGCCGGTACTGACCCGCCTCATCCCCTCCCCGGTCTCGGTCGACATCGCCGCCGGGGCCCTGGACAACCTGGCGGGGCTCCTGGCCGACCAGCGGATCTCCTCGTCCGGCCGGCTGGCCGTGGCCATCAGCAACGGCTCCGGCGCCACCCTGCGCCAGCGCCTCGCCCCCGCCCTGCCGGGCGCCGACTGGTACGAGGTGGCCGGCGGCACCATCGACGCCGCCGTCCAGCTCGCCGACGCCATGCGGTCCGGCCACTACGACGCCATCGTCGGACTCGGCGGCGGCAAGATCATCGACGTCGCCAAGTACGCCGCGGCCCGCGTCGGGCTGCCGATGGTCGCCGTGGCCACCAACCTGTCGCACGACGGCATCTGCTCCCCGGTCTCCATCCTGGACAACGACGCCGGGCGTGGCTCCTACGGCGTGCCCACCCCGATCGCGCTCGTCGTCGATCTCGACGTGATCCGCCAGGCGCCGGCGCGTTTCGTCAGCTCGGGTATCGGCGATGTCGTCTCCAACCTCTCGGCCATCGCCGACTGGGAGCTCTCGCACCGCGAGACCGGCGAGCAGATCGACGGCCTGGCCGCCGCCATGGCGAGGCAGGCCGGCGAGGCCGTGCTCCGCCACCCGGGCGACTGCGCGGACGACGCCTTCCTCACGGTGCTCGCCGAGGCGCTCGTGCTCTCCGGCATCGCCATGACCGTCGCCGGACACACCAGGCCGTCCTCCGGCGCCTGCCACGAGATCTCGCACGCGCTGGACATCCTCCACCCCAGGCGAGCGGCGTTGCACGGCGAGCAGGTCGGCCTCGGCGCCGCCTTCGCGATGCACCTGCGCGGGGAGCGCGACCACTGCCGGCTGATCGTCGAGGTGCTGCGGCGCCACCACCTGCCGGTCCTGCCGGGCGACATCGGCTTCAGCACCGAGGAGTTCGTGGCGGCCGTGGCGTTCGCGCCCCAGACCAGGCCGGGCCGTTACACCATCCTCGAGCACCTCGACCTGACCACCGACGAGATCAGGGACGCGTACGCGGACTATGTCAAAGCCATCAGTAGCTGAACTCCGGCCGGTCGTGCACCCGGCCGGGGTCAAGGACCGGCGCAGCGGAGAGCACTGGGCCGGCCGCCTCTACATGCGGGAGATCTCGCTGCGCTGGACCAGGCACCTGGTCAACTCGCGGATCACCCCCAACCAGCTCACCTACCTGATGGTGGTGGCCGGCGTCGCCGCCGGGGCCGTGCTGCTGGTCCCCGGGCTCGCCGGCGCGCTGCTCGCGGCCCTGCTGATCCAGCTCTACCTGCTGCTCGACTGCGTCGACGGCGAGGTCGCCAGGTGGCGCGCCCAGACCTCGGTCACCGGCGTCTACCTCGACCGGATCGGCCACTACCTCGCCGAGGCCGCGCTGCTGGTCGGCTTCGGCGTGCGGGCCGCCGACGTGTTCGCCCAGGAGGAGGCCGCGCCCAACTGGCTCTGGGCCTTCCTCGGCACGGTGGCCGCGCTCGGCGCCATCCTGATCAAGGCCGAGACCGACCTGGTCGACGTCGCCAGGACCCGCAGCGGCCTCGCCGCCGTCAAGGACGAGGCCGCCGTGCCCCGCTCCTCCGGCGTGGCACTCGCCCGCCGTGCCGCCGCCGCCCTCAAGTTCCACCGGCTGGTCGGCGGCGTGGAGGCCTCGCTGCTGATCCTGCTCGTCGGGATCCTCGACCTGGTCCGCGGCGACCTGTTCTTCACCCGGTTCGGCGTGGCCCTGCTGGCCGCGATAGCGGTGCTCCAGACCCTGCTGCACCTGGTGTCCATCCTCGCCTCCAGCAGACTGCGGTGACGGAGATGTCCGGGGGGACGGACGGGAGCGGGGAGGCGGGCCCGCCGAGGCTCGGCGCGGTCGTCCTCACCATGGGCGACCGCCCCAAGGAACTGCGCGCGCTGCTCGACTCGGTCGCCGACCAGCACGGCGACCCGATCGAGATCGTCGTCGTCGGCAACGGCGCCGCGCTCCCCGACCTGCCCGAGACCGTCCGCGGCATAGAGCTGCCGGAGAACCTGGGCATCCCCGGCGGGCGCAACGTCGGCATCGAGGCCTTCGGCCCCGGCGGCCGCGACGTCGACGTGCTGCTCTTCCTCGACGACGACGGCCACCTCCCGGACCCCCGCACGGCCGAGCTCGTCCGGGACGCCTTCGCCGCCGACCCGCGCCTCGGCATCGTCAGCTTCCGCATCGCCGACCCGGTCACCGGCGTCACCCAGCGCCGGCACGTGCCCCGGCTGCGCGCCTCCGACCCGCTGCGCTCCTCCCGGGTGACCACCTTCCTCGGCGGCGCCAACGCGGTGCGCACCCGGGTCTTCCAGGAGGTCGGCGGCCTGCCGGCGGACTTCTTCTACGCCCACGAGGAGACCGACCTGGCCTGGCGGGCGCTGGACGCGGGCTGGCGGATCGAGTACCGCGCCGACCTGGTGCTGCACCACCCCACCACCGCCCCCTCCCGGCACGCGGTCTACCACCGCATGGTGGCCAGGAACCGGGTCTGGCTGGCCAGGCGCAACCTGCCGCTGCCGCTGATCCCCCTCTACCTGCTGGTCTGGCTGCTGCTCACCGTGGCCAGAACCCGCTCGCCCGCGGCGCTCGGCGCCTGGTTCCGGGGCTTCGCGGAGGGCTGGCGGACGCCGTGTGGTCGCCGGAGGCCCATGCGTTGGCGTACGGTGTGGCGCCTGACACGTCTCGGCCGACCTCCCGTCATCTGACAAGCTCGGATCTGAGACCATCCAGGAGCCGCTGCTCCGCGGCGCCATCCGCCTGCTGCCCTGCGAGGACGAGAGTTTTCAAGGTGAGTGAGACCACGCGCACCAGCGCACCCCCACATGATGTGACACTGGCCGAGCTCGCGGCCCGTCATGGTCTGTCCGTCAGTGGTGCCCGGCCCTCGTTGCCCCGGTACGTACGGCAGTTGTGGGGACGCCGACACTTCATCGTCGCCTTCTCCCAGGCGAAGCTGATGGCCCAGTACAGCCAGGCGAAACTCGGCCAACTCTGGCAGGTGTTCACGCCACTCCTGAACGCCTTCGTTTACTTCCTGATCTTCGGCCTCGTGATGGGCGGCCGGGAACCCATGGAGAACGACGAGTACATCCCGTTCCTGGTCACCGGGATCTTCGTCTTCACCTTCACCCAGGCCTCGGTGATCTCCGGGGTCAAGTCGATCTCCGGCAACCTGGGCCTGGTGCGGGCCCTGCACTTCCCCCGAGCCTCGCTGCCGATCTCGTTCTCCCTCCAGCAGCTCCAGCAGCTGCTCTACTCGATGATCGTGCTGGCCGTCGTGATGATCGGCTTCCAGCACTTCCCCCGGTTCTCCTGGGTGATGATCGTCCCCGTGCTGGCGCTCCAGCTGGTCTTCAACACCGGGCTCGCCATGATCTTCGCCAGGATGGGGAGCAACACCCCGGACCTGGTCCAGCTGATGCCGTTCATCCTGCGCACCTGGATGTACGGCTCCGGCGTGATCTTCCCGCTGCGCTACAAGCTCGAGGGCACCGACGCGCCGAGCTGGCTGATCGACGTCCTGGAGGCCAACCCGGCCCTCGTCTTCATCGACCTCATGCGCTACTCCCTGATGGACGGGGCCTACGCCGACGGCGTCCCGCAGGTGACCTGGGTCTACGCTGTCGCCTGGGCGGCCGTCATAGGAATCGGCGGCTTCGTGTACTTCTGGAAGGCGGAGGAGCAGTACGGCCGTGGCTGAATCAAACATCCCCGCGTCCAAGGTCCCGGTCCGCGTGGCGGACGACGGCCGGGTGCCGACCGTCATCGCGGACGACCTGCACATCGTCTACCGGGTCTACGGCCACGGCGCCCGGGGCAACGCCACCGCCGCCCTGCGCCGGATCGTCCGCCGCGAGCCGCGGGCCAGGGTGCGCGAGGTGCACGCCGTGCGCGGCGTCAGCTTCGTCGCCTACCGCGGCGAGGCGATCGGCCTCATCGGCACCAACGGCTCGGGCAAGTCGACCCTGCTGCGCGCCATCGCGGGCCTGCTGCCGGCCGAGCGCGGCCGGGTCTACACGGACGGCCAGCCGTCGCTCCTCGGCGTCAACGCGGCCCTGATGAACGACCTCACCGGCGAGCGGAACGTGATACTCGGCGGCCTGGCCATGGGCATGTCGCGTGAGCAGATCAGGGCCCGGTACGAGGGCATCGTGGACTTCTCGGGCATCAACGACAAGGGTGACTTCATAAGCCTGCCCATGCGGACCTACTCCTCCGGCATGCAGGCCAGGCTGCGGTTCTCCATCGCCGCCGCGAAGGACCACGACGTGCTCATGATCGACGAGGCCCTGGCCACCGGCGACAAGAAGTTCCAGCGCCGCTCCGAGGAGCGGGTGCGCGAGCTGCGCGCCGAGGCCGGCACCGTCTTCCTGGTCAGCCACAACAACAAGTCCATCCGCAACACCTGCGACCGGGTGCTGTGGCTGGAGAAGGGCGAGCTGATCATGGACGGCCCGACCGACCAGGTGCTCAAGGCGTACGAGGAGGAGACCGGCAAGTAGCCGGCGACCACCCGGCTCGGGCACGCCTGTGGCGGGCCCGGGCCGGCCTGCTTCGCCAAGCACGGCGAGCACAGGGTAGAAATACAGGGATGAGCAGTTTGGCGACGGCGAACCCGGGCACCCACGCGGTGCTCGCGAAGTCGGCACACGAGAACTTCCCGGTGGCCCCCAGGTTCCTGCCCCGCGCGTGGCGGGACGACCTGACGGCCCTCTACGGCTACGCCCGACTCGTCGACGACATCGGCGACGGCGACCTGCCCCCAGGCGGCGCCGACGCGCTGCTGCTCGGCCTCCCGGCCGACCGGACCGACGACCGGCAGGACATGCTCGACGCGCTGGAGGCCGACCTCGAGCGTGCCTTCGCCGCCGCCCGCCACGAGCAGGGCCTCGGCCCGCCCCGCCACCCGCTGGTCGCCCGCCTGGTGCCCACCGTGGAGCGCGCCGGCCTCGACGCCGAGCCGTTCCGCGCCCTGATCGAGGCCAACCGCGTCGACCAGCACACCCACCGCTACGCCACCTTCGAGGAACTCCTCGGCTACTGCGAGCTCTCGGCCAACCCGGTGGGCAGGATGGTGCTCGGCGTCACCGGCACCGCCACGCCGGAGCGGATCCGCCGCTCCGACGCGATCTGCACCGCGCTCCAGCTGATCGAGCACCTGCAGGACGTGGCCGAGGACCTCGGCCGCGGGCGGATCTACCTGCCGGCCGACGCCATGGCCCGCTTCCACGTCACCGAGGCCGACCTCGCGGCGCCGAGCGCCAACGCGTCCGTCCGCACCCTCGTCGCCCATCTCACCGATCGGGCACGTAGGCTGCTCGACGAGGGCGCGCCCCTGGTGGGCAGCGTCCGCGGTCGGCTGCGGCTGGTGCTCGCCGGATTCATCGGCGGCGGCAGGGCGGCCGCCCAGGCCATCGCCGACGCCGGGTACGACGTGCTGGCCGGGCCGCCCAAGGCGAGCAAGGGCGGCCTGCTGTACGCGGCGGGAACCACACTCAGAAGGGGCGCGTGAGCTCAACCTCGTGACCAAGAGCCCGACCAGCAAGCACCCGTCGCCCGCCGTCGTCGCCGCCTACCAGTACTGCGAGGCGGTCGCCGGCCAGCACGCCAGGAACTTCAAGTACGGCGCCCGTCTGGTGCCGGCTGCCAAGCGGCAGGCGCTCTGCGCCATCTACGCCTTCGCCCGGCGCGTCGACGACATCGGCGACGGCGGCCTCGCCCCCGACATCAAGGAGATCAGGCTCGCCGAGGCCCGTGCCCTGCTCGACCGGGTGCGCTCAGGAGGCGTGCCCGAGGACGACGTCGACCCGGTGGCCGTCGCCCTCGCCCATGCCAGCGACGTCTACCCGATCCCGCTCGGCGGCCTCGACGAGCTGATCGACGGCGTCCTGATGGACGTGCGGGGCCGCGACTACGAGACCTGGGACGAGCTGCGTTCCTACTGCCGCTGCGTGGCCGGCGCCATCGGCCGGCTCACGCTCGGGGTCTTCGGCACCGTGCCGGGCGCGCGGCACGCCGAGCGCGCCGACGAGTTCGCCGACACGCTCGGCCTCGCGCTCCAACTCACCAACATCCTCCGCGACATCCGCGAGGACGCCGACAACGGCCGCACCTACCTGCCCGCTGAGGACCTCAGGAAGTTCGGCCTCGTGGACGAGGACGGCGCGCCGAGGCTCGTTCCGCCCGCCGCCGGCGGGGACTTCGTCGGCCTGGTCCGCTTCGAGGTCACCCGCGCCCGCGAGCTGTTCGCCGAGGGCTTCCGGCTGCTGCCCATGCTCGACCGCCGCTCCGGCGCCTGCGTCGCCGCCATGGCCGGCACCTACCACCGGCTGCTCGACCGCATCGCCGAGGACCCGCGCGCCGTGCTGCGCGGCCGCGTCGGCCTGCCCGCCGCCCAGAAGGTCCTGGTGGCCGTGCGGGGCCTGTCCGGGCTCGACGCGCGCCGGGTCGCCGGGCGGACCCACCCGTGAGCGCCCGGCTGCGCGGGCACACCGTGGTCGTCGGCGGTGGCCTGGCCGGCACCGCCGCCGCCCTCGCCCTCGCCGACCGGGGCCGGCGGGTCACCCTGCTCGAGACCCGCCCCAGGCTCGGCGGCCTCGCCTTCTCCTTCCGCCGCGACAGCGCCGTGGGGCCGCTCACCGTGGACAACGGGCAGCACGTCTACCTGCGTTGCTGCACCGCCTACCGGGGCTTCCTCGACCGCGTCGGCGGCACCGCGCTCGCCCCGCTGCAACCCCGCCTTGACGTCCCGGTGTTCGACGCCGAGCGCCGGCGGCTCGGCCGCATCCGCCGCGCCGCCCTGCCGGTCCCCCTCCATCTGGCCGGCACCCTCGCCCGCTACCCGCACCTGCCGCCGGCCGAGCGGGCGGCCGTGGTCCGTGCCGTCGCCGCGCTGCGCCGCCTCGACCCCGCCGATCCGGCCCTGGACGACCAGGACTTCGGCGGTTGGCTGCGCCGGCACGGGCAGCGCGACCGGGGGATCGAGGCCGTCTGGGACCTGATCGGGGTGGCGGCCCTCAACGCCAGGGCCGACGACATCTCGCTCGCCCTCGCCGCCATGGTCTTCCGCACCGGGCTGCTCTCCGGGCCCGGCGCCGCCGACATCGGCCTCCCCTCGGTGCCGCTCGGCCACCTGCACGACACCCTCGCCCGCGCCGCCCTCGACCGGGCCGGAGTCACCGTGCTCACCGACACCAAGGTCCGCCGGCTGCGCGCCGCGCCCGGCGGCTGGCGGGTCACCTTCGACAGCCGGCGGCGCGGCCCGGAGCCGGATCCCGACGAGGCCACGGCCGACTCGGTCGTCCTGGCCGTGCCCCAGGAGGCCGCGCACCGGCTGCTGCCCGAGGGCGCCCTCGCCGACCAGGGGCGGCTGCTGCGCATCGGCGACGCGCCGATCCTCAACATCCACGTGATCTACGACCGGCCGGTGCTGCGCCGGCCCTTCCTCGCGGCGCTCGGCAGCCCCGTCCAGTGGGTCTTCGACCGCACCGGCCCCGCCGGGCTCGCCGAGCGGTCGGGCCACCGCGACCAGTACCTCGCGCTGTCCCAGTCCGCCGCCCGGGACGAGATCCAGCTGCCGACCGACGTGCTCCGCAAGCGCTACCTGCCCGAGCTCGCCCGGCTCCTGCCGCGGGCCGGGGGCGCCCGGGTCCGGGACTTCTTCGTCACCCGGGAGCGCGCCGCCACCTTCGCCCCGGTGCCCGGCGTGGGCCGGCTGCGCCCCGGCCCGGTGACCAGGGCACCCGGGCTCTACCTGGCCGGCGCTTGGACCGCCACCGGCTGGCCGGCGACGATGGAGGGCGCGGTGCGCAGCGGCCTCGCGGCCGCGCGGGCGGTGCGGATATGACGGCGCCGCCCCCCGCCACGCAGAAACCAGACTGCTCAGTGACTTCCCAAGGAGAGCTCGTGAACCCCGCAGAACCCCACGGCCATGGTGCCGCCCTGGCACTGATGGAGCGCGGGCGGGCACTGGCCGCTCCCGCGCTGCGCACCGCCGTCGACCGGCTCGCCCCGCCCATGGACACCGTCGCCGCCTACCACTTCGGGTGGATCGACGCGCACGGCAGGCCCACCGAGGCCGACAGCGGCAAGGCCGTGCGGCCCGCGCTCGCCCTGCTCTCCGCGGAGGCCGCCGGCGCCCCGGCCGAGGTCGGCGTGCCCGGTGCCGTCGCCGTCGAGCTGGTGCACAACTTCTCGCTGCTGCACGACGACCTGATGGACGGCGACGAGCAGCGGCGGCACCGGGACACCGTCTGGAAGGTGCACGGTCCCGCCCAGGCGATCCTGGTCGGCGACGCGCTGTTCGCGCTGGCCGTCGAGGTCATCCTGGAGGGCGGCACCGAGCACGCCGCCCGCGCCGCCCGGCGTCTCGCCGCCGCCAGCCGCAAGCTCGTCGACGGCCAGGCGCAGGACATCGCGTTCGAGCACCGCGAGCGGGTCAGCGTCGCCGAGTGCCTGGAGATGGAGGGCAACAAGACCGGGGCCCTGCTGGCCTGCGCCGCCGGCATCGGCGCCGTGATCGGCGGCGCCGACGACGCGCTCGCCGACGCGCTGGAGACCTACGGTCACCACCTCGGGCTCGCCTTCCAGGCCGTCGACGACCTCCTGGGCATCTGGGGCGACCCCGCCACCACCGGCAAGCTGACCTGGAGCGATCTCCGGCAGCGTAAGAAGTCCCTGCCCGTGGTGGCCGCACTGGCCGCCGAGGGGCCGGCCGCCGAGCGCCTGACGGCGCTGCTGACGGCCGACGCCAAGAAGAGCGCGGAGGAGTTCGAGGACTTCGACGAGGCCGAGTTCGCCACCAGGGCCGCGCTGATCGAGGAGGCCGGCGGCCGGAGCTGGACGGAGGAGGAGGCCAGGCGCCAGCACCGCACGGCCCTGGCCGCGCTCGACGGCCTGGACATGCCGGGCGGCGTGCGCGACCAGCTGACCGCGTTGGCCGACTTCGTGGTGGTCCGGCGCAAGTAGCGCCGCAGGGAGCGGGGTCAGGCCGCCGTCAGCAGGAGCTCGGCGAGCGACTCGCGGTCCGCGTCGGTGAGGCCGAGCCCGGCCGCGAGGTAGTGGTCGACCCCGCCCCACCTCGCGTCGATCTGCTCGAAGGCGGCCTCCAGGTACTCGGCGCGGGCGTCGAACAGCGGCGCGAGCAGGCCCTCGACCTCGGCGAGCTCGGCCGGCAGCACGCCGTCCCCCGGTCGCCGCAGCCGGTAACGCCGGTGCGGGGCGTTGGACTTCAGGTAGTCGGCGACGATCGCCGACCGCTCCACGCCCACGGCGAGCAGCACCAGCGCCACGGTCAGCCCGGCCCGGTCCTTGCCTGCGGCGCAGTGCAGCAGCGCGGGAACGCCGCCGGCGGCCAGCGCGCGCAGCACCCGGCCGTGTTCGGCGGTGCGACCGAGCACCATCTGCCGGTAGGAGGCGATCATCAGCCCGGGCGCCTGCCGGCCGGTCAGCTCGGCGCGCAGCTCGGCCAGGCTGCCGTCGCGCACCAGCGCCCAGAACGCGGCGCCTTCGGCCGGATCGTTCAGTGGGATGTTGACAAGGCGGACGCCGGGCAGCGGCACGTCGTGGCCGTCGAGCTCCTGGTCGGCCGAGTTGCGGAAGTCGAAGACCGTGTGCAGGCCGAGCGCACCGAGGAACGCCTGGTCGGCCGCGGTCGCGTGGGCCAGGTGACCGCTGCGGAAGAGCACCCCGTGCCGCACCCGTCGCCCGTCCTCCGTCGGCAGCCCGCCCACGTCTCGGAAGTTGACCACTCCGGTGAGCACCGGCTCGGTGGACTGCTGCGTCACGGACCCTCCTCGGCTGTCTCGAACGACCCCAGACCCTACGACATGGCGATCCGATGAAACACCGATCGCGGTCGATATCCGGTCAATGCCGTCCGTTCGTCGAACCGGTGTCAAGTCGGACCCCGGCGGAATCACTCGTTCGAAGCTGGCGAGGGGTGGCGATTGCTCGAACCGTGTCTCTCCGCAGCGCCGTTGACGCATAGCGTTGCCTTACGCACGACGAACCGCCGATAAGGACACCTATGCCCGAACAGCTACGCCACGGGGCACACTCCGCCCGCCACAGCAGGCTGGCCGTCCCGGGACCGAGCCGCACCGAGCCGGGAACCAGACGCCGGTTGCTGTGTCTCGCCCTCCTGCCCGCCGGTCTCGTCGCCGTCGTCGCGGTGGCCGTGGTCGGCTACCTGCTCAGCGGGTCACGCCAGGCGCCCGGCGGGGGAGTCACCCTCACCGGTGTGCTCGTCGGGGCCGGTGTGCTGACCCTCGCCATCGCCGCGAGCGCCGCCGTGGCCGCCGTCTGCGAGGCCGGCGCGCTGCTCGCCAGGCTCACCCTGCTGCGGCGGCAGGCCACCCGGGTCCGGGTCGAACTCCAGGCGCTGCTACGGAAGGTGGAGCGCGGCGAGCGGCTCAAGCCGCCCGAGGGGCCGCCGCCGGCCGAGCCCGAGGAGGCGCCGCTCGACCAGCTGCGGCACGAGATCGCCGTCGCCGGCTACGCCGCCGAGGCGGCGGTGGCCCAGGCGGCGACGGCGGGCCTCGCGGGCGGGGCGGACGAGCGGGTCGAGGTCTTCGTCAACCTGGCCAGACGCATGCAGTCGTTCGTCCACCGGCAACTGGAGTACCTCGACGAACTGGAGAACGACGTCGAGGATCCCGACCTGCTCAAGGGCCTGTTCCAGATCGACCACCTGGCCACCAGGATCCGGCGGCACGCCGAGAACCTCGCGGTACTCGGCGGCGCCATCTCCCGGCGCCAGTGGAGCCGTCCGGTCGCCATGTCCGAGGTGCTGCGCTCGTGCATGGCCGAGGTCGAGCACTACGCGCGGATCCGGCTGGTGCCGCCCATCGAGGGCACCGTGCGCGGGCACGCCGTCGCCGACGTCGTCCACCTGCTCGCCGAACTCGTGGAGAACGCCACCGAGTTCTCCGCCCCCCAGACCCAGGTGCTGCTGCGCGTCCAGCGGGTGACCGCCGGCCTGGTCATCGAGGTGGAGGACCGCGGGCTCGGCATGACCGCGACCGAGCAGAACCGGATGAACGCGGTGCTGTCCGGGGCCGAGCGGCTCGACGTCGCCCAACTGCTCGAGGACGGCCGGGTGGGCCTCTTCGTGGTCTCGACGCTGGCCAGGCGGCACGACGTGGTGGTCCAGTTGCAGAGCAACATCTACGGCGGCGTCCAGGCCGTCGTGGTGCTGCCGCACGAGCTGCTCGGCGACGAGTCGGAGGGCGTCTACGTGCCGTCCTCCCGGCCGGCCACTACGCCGCCCCCGCCCCCGCACCCTCCGCACCCCCCGGCCGTGCCGGCCGGTGCGCCCGCCGTCCCGATCGCCGCCTCCGAGGCCCGGCCGCCCCTGCCACAGCGGCAGCGCCAGCAACATCTGGTGCCCCAGCTCCGCGACGCCCCGCCGGCGACGCCGGACGCCTTCGCCGCGCCGGGGGCCCGTGTCGACCCCGGCCTGATGGCCGCCTTCCGGCGCGGCGCCAGCCTCGCCGACGGGCCCGAGGACCTGGCCTGACCGGCCGGTCCGCCCCGCCCCGCCCGCCCCACGTTCCACGTCCCAGCCGACAAGACCGACCAGCCCGACCAGCCTTCTGCCCGAGGAGATCAAGGCGACCATGACCATGGAGAGCGACGTGCCCTTCGGCCGGCAGGCCGACGTGTCCTGGCTGCTGACCGGTCTCGTCGAGCGGGTGCCACACGCCCGCAGCGCGCTGCTGCTGTCCGCCGACGGCCTGGTCAAGGCCGAGCACGGCCTGGAACCGAGCACCGCCGACCAGTTGGCGGCGCTGGCCGCCGGCCTGTACTCGCTGGCCAGGAGCGCGGCGACCCTCCCGCAGGCGCCGTCGGCCACCGAGCCGGGGGCCTGGGAGACCGGCGGCGAGGTCCGCCAGGTGGTGGTCCAGCTGGCCGGCGCCCTGCTGTCCGTCTGCGCCGCCGGGCAGGGTGCCTGCCTCGCCGTCCTCACCGGGCCCGACGCCGACCCGACGATCCTCGGGTACGAGATGGCCCTGATGGTGAAGAGCGTCCGGCCGTTCCTCGCCACCCCGGCGCGGCAGCGAGCGGCCCGTTGACCGCCATCCGCACGCCCGACACCCATCCGGACGCCGCCCCCGGGCCCGGCACCCTCCACGATCCGCCGCGGGAGCTGCCCTGGCTCGACGAGAGCGCCGGCCGGCTGATCCGTCCCTTCACCGCCTGTGGCGGCCGCACCAGGCCCACGGTCGGCCTCGACCTGCTGACCCTGGTGGTCGCCACTGGGCGGCCCATACGCCGCAGGCTCGGCCCGGAACACACCCAGGTGCTCCGGACGTGCGCCGGTCCGGCGTCGACCCCGGTGGCCGAGATCGCCGCCCAGGTGCGGCTGCCGGTGGCCGTCACCAAGGTGCTGCTCGCCGACCTGTTCGAGCTCGGCGCCGTGACCGTCAACTCGCCCGTGCCACCGGGCCGTTCCGTGACCGACCGAGACCTGCTGGAGGCGGTGTTGCATGGACTCCGCGCACGCCTGTGACCCCTTTCCCACCGCCGTCAAGATCCTGGTAGCGGGCGGCTTCGGCGTGGGCAAGACGACCCTGGTCGGCGCCGTCAGCGAGATCGAGCCGCTGTGCACCGAGGAGTTGCTCACCCAGGCGGGCGCCGGCACCGACAGCCTGGTGGGGGTGGAGCGCAAGCACACCACCACCGTCGCCATGGACTTCGGCCGCGTCACGCTGGACGAGCGGCACGTGCTCTACCTGTTCGGCACCCCGGGCCAGGAGCGGTTCTGGTTCATGTGGGACGAACTGTGCCAGGGCGCGCTCGGCGCCGTGGTGCTGGTCGACACCCGGCGCCTCGAGGCGGGCTTCCCCGCCGTCGACTTCTTCGAGCGGCGCGGTCTTGGCTTCGTCGTCGCGGTCAACCAGTTCGACCAGGCGCTGCGCTATCCGCCCGAGGAGATCAGGGCCGCCATGGACCTGCGCCCCGAGGTGCCGGTGGTGCCGTGCGACGCGCGCAAGTCGGCCTCGGCCACCCAGGTGCTCGTCGCCCTCGTCCAGCACCTGATCGACGCAAGGAACGGCGAGCGGGCGACCGACCGGGAGCACAGCCCGCGGTCGCCCGCCGCTCGTCCCTAGAAGGCGAGAAGGGGGGGGCCTCAGCCCTCCTGGCCGCCGAAGCGCTCCTTGAAGGACTCCAGGTCCTCCTCGGTGATCTTGGCGAACAGCACCGGCGGCACGGTGAACGCGGTGCCCGCGCGGATGGCGCCCAGCGCCCGCGCCTCCTCGCCGCTCACCCACGCGGCCGCGGCCGCCTCCGGCGCGTCGAAGACCGCGCGCAGCGCCCGGGAGGTGAACGGGATGATCGGCTCGGAGAGCACCCCGTAGAGGTGGATCAGGTTCATCGCGGTGCGCAGCGTCAGCGCCGCCGCCTCCGGGTCGGACTTGATCTCCAGCCAGGGCGCCTTCTCCTCCAGGTACGCGTTGCCCGCGCTCCACAGCGCGCGCAGCGCGAAGGCCGCCTTGCGGAACTGCAGCGCCTCCAGGTGCTCCTCGTACTCGGCGAGCAGTCTGGCGACCTCGTCGCCGAGCCGCCGCTCCGCCTCGCCCGCCGCGTGGCCGGCCGGCACCTGGTCGCCGAAGCGCTTGCGGGAGAAGGACAGCACCCGGTTCACGAAGTTCCCCAGGGTGTCGGCGAGGTCCTTGTTGACCACCGAGGAGAACAGCTCCCAGGAGAACGAGGCGTCGTCCGACTCGGGGGCGCCCGCCATCAGGAAGTAGCGCCAGTAGTCGGCCGGCAGCAGCTCAAGCGCCGCGTCCGCGAAGATGCCGCGGTTCTGCGAGGTGGAGAACTTGCCGCCGTAGTACGTCAGCCAGTTGAACGCCTTGACGTAGTCGACCTTCTTCCACGGCTCCCTGGTGCCCAGCTGGGTCGCCGGGAACATCACGGTGTGGAAGGGGACGTTGTCCTTGGCCATGAACTCCGTGTACCGGACGGACTCGTCGGCCTCGAACCACCAGGAGCGCCAGTCGCGGGTCTCGCCCTCTCCGGCCGCGTCCGCCCACTCCTTGGTGGCGCCGATGTAGCCGATCGGGGCGTCGAACCAGACGTAGAACACCTTGCCCTCGGCCGCCAGGTCGGGCCAGACGTCGGCCGGGACCGGCACGCCCCACTCCAGGTCGCGGGTGATCGACCGGTCGAGCAGGCCCTCGGTCAGCCACTTGCGGGCGATGGAGGAGGCCAGCGTCGGCCACTCCTTGCCGTGCGCCTCGACGAAGGCCGCCACCTCGCCCTCCAGCTTCGACTGGAGCAGGAACAGGTGCTTGGTCTCGCGGACCTCGAGCTCCGTCGACCCGCTCACCGCGGAGCGCGCCTCCAGCAGGTCGGTCGGGTCGAGCACCCGGGTGCAGTTCTCGCACTGGTCGCCGCGGGCCGCCTCGTAGCCGCAGTAGGGGCAGGTGCCCACGATGTACCGGTCGGGCAGGAAGCGGCCGTCGGCGAGCGAGTAGACCTGCCGGGTGGTCCGCTCCTCGATGAAGCCGTTCTCCTTGAGACGGCGGGCGAAGTGCTGGGTGATCTCGATGTTCTGCCGCGACGAGGTGCGACCGAAGTAGTCGAATTCCAGGCCGAATCCGTCGTAGACGGCCTTCTGCGCGGCGTGCTGCTGGGCGCAGAACTCGGCGACCGGCAGCCCCGCGGCCTTGGCCGCGAGCTCGGCCGGGGTGCCGTGCTCGTCGGTGGCGCAGATGTAGAGCACGTCGTGACCGCGCTGCCGCAGGTAGCGGGCGTACACGTCCGCCGGGAGCATCGAGCCGACCATGTTCCCCAGGTGCTTGATCCCGTTGATGTAGGGCAACGCACTGGTGATGAGGTGTCGGGTCATCCTCGGATGCTCCAATGAGTGAGGTAACGCGCAGTGAATCGGGTCACGGACGGTGACGGGTCACTGTGAGTGGACGTCACTCATCCTACCGAGCCGCACGGGGGCCGCTCACCGGAGTTTCAGCTGCCGGGACGCGCCCTCAGACAGCCTCGGGGAGCCGCTCGGGCGGTCCTGGCCGCGCGTAGTACCAGCCCTGCGCCGAGTCGCAGCCCAGGTCGCGCAGCTGTTCTGCCTGGGTGGAGGTCTCCACGCCCTCCACGGTCACCGAGAGCTCCAGGGTGTGGGCGAGCGAGACGATGCCCTCGACGATCTTCAGGTCGACCGGGTCGGCGGGGGCACGCTGCAGTCCCTGCGTGAACGACCGGTCGAGCTTGAGGGTGCTCGCCGGCAGCCGGCGCAGGTTGGCCAGGTTCGAGTAGCCGGTGCCGAAGTCGTCGAGGGCGATGCCCACGCCCAGGTCGGCGAGCTGCCGCAACGGCCGCAGCTCGTTCTCGTCGGCCCTGATCATCGCCGTCTCGGTGACCTCGAGGCAGAGCGAGCTCGGCGGCAGGCCGGCCTCCTCGAGCACCGCGATGGTGTCCTCCACCAGCTCCGGGTGGTGCAGCTGGCGCGGCGAGAGGTTCACGTTGACCTTCAGCGGTCTGGCGCCCCCTATGCCGCGTACCTGCCACTGGCAGGCCTGCCGCACGGCCTCCCGCAGCACCCAGCGGCCCAGCGGCACGATCAGCCCGGTGTGCTCGGCGAGCGGGATGAACCGGTCGGGGCCGAGCACCCCGTGTCGCGGGTGGCTCCAGCGCACCAGCGCCTCGGCGCCCTCCAGGCTGCCGTCGCGCATCTTGACCAGCGGCTGGTACTCGATGAAGAACTCGGCGCCGCGCAGCGCGGCCGGCAGGTGGTGGGTGAGGTGGTGCCGGCTGATGGCACGCGCGTCGGAGTCCGGGTCGGCCAGCGCGAACCGGTTGCCACCCTCGGCCTTGGCCCGGTACATCGTGATGTCCGCGCTGCGCAGCACCTCGGCCGCGGTGAGGTCGCGGGTCGACCCCTCGACCACGCCGATGCTGGCCCGCACCATCAGCTCCCGACCGCCGAGCTCCACTGGCGAGGACAACGCCTCCAGGGCGCGCTCGGCGAGTTCGGTCACGGCCCGCGGCGTCGGCGGGTCGATGACCAGGGCGACGAACTCGTCGCCGCCGATCCTGGCCAGCAGCTGGCCAGGGCCTGTGGCGCAGGCCCGCAGCCGCTCGGCCACCGCGATCAGCAGCTGGTCGCCGACGGCGTGCCCGAGGCTGTCGTTGACCGCCTTGAAGCCGTCCAGGTCGAGGTAGCACAGACCGACGCGGTCGCAGCCCGAGCCGGTCGCGATGGCCTGCTCGAGGCGCTCGAAGAAGAGCGAACGGTTCGGCAGGTCGGTGAGCTCGTCGTGGGTGGCCTGGTAGCGCAGCCGCAGGTGGAGCAGGCGCCGCTCCGAGATGTCCTCCATCATCGTCATCATGTAGCGCGGTTCGCCGTCGGCGTCGCGCAGCAGCGAGACCGTGAGGTTGGTCCACAGCACCGTGCCGTCGGCGCGGGCGTAGGACTTCTCGACCTGGTAGTGCTCGCGCTGGCCGCGCATCAGCTCGCGCTGCATCCGCCAGACGTCGGGGGAGTCCTCCGGGTGCGTCAGGTCGAGCAGGTTGCGGCTGCGGACGTGGTGCGCCGAGCCGCCGAACATCCGGGCGAGCGCGTCGTTGACGTTGAGGATGTTGCCCGACATGTCGGCGATGGCGATGCCGAGCGCCGCGTCGTTGAAGACCGCGCGGAACCGGGTCTCGCTCTCGTGCAGCGCCTCGGCTATCTCGGTTTGGGCGGTGATCGCGGCGCGGGAGAGCGCCTCCTGCTCGGTGCGGGTCCGCTCCTGCAGGGCGCCGGCGAAGCCGGCGGCGATGGCGTGCTGGAGCCTGGCGCAGCGGTTCCGCGCCTCGTCGGGGGCGAGCACGTTCGGGTCGGCGCAGTACAGGACGAGGTAGGCGTCGATCACGCCGAGCACCCGGGGCAGCGAGTCGGGCCCGGTGCAGTGCGCGGCCACCAGCGCCTGCCCCACGGCGCGCGCCGACGTGGGGTCGAAGGGGCGGCCGTGCAGGGCGGCGGCCAGCTCGGCGGCGAGGCCGGTGAGCAGGTCCTCGAACTCCGGCCTGGTCATCGACGTGGCGGTGACCGGGAAGACGGCGCGGCACAGGATCCTGGCGAAACGGCGCGGCCCGTCCGGCGGCTCGGTGCCGAGGTCGGCCGGGAGGTCGCCGGTGGGTTCCCAAGGCGAGGCGGTCACGCTCTTCGTCCTACTCCCGCGTATCCGGCATAGGCGACGGGGTCCTCCTCCGCGACGGGCACCTCGGGGCGCCAGTCGGGCAGCGGCACCACCCCGGGCTCGAACAGCTCGAACCCCTCGAAGAAGGTCGCGACCTCGTCCCTGGTGCGCATCACCAGGGTGGCGCCGCCCCTGCGGTAGACCTCGCTCAGCCGCTTCCCGCGCTCGCGCGTGCCGGGCAGGCTCTCGGTGGCGGCGTGGCTGACCACGAGGAGACTGCCGGGCGGCAGCGCGTCCCGCAGCGTCGCGACGTGCTCGCGCGGCTTGGCCTCGTCGTCGAAGAAGTGCAGCACGGCGACGAGCAGCAGCGCGACCGGACGGTCGAGGTCGAGGAAACGGCGGGTGGTCTCGCCGCCCACGATGCCCAGCGGGTCGCGGAAGTCCGCGGCCAGCACCTCGGTCCGCTCCTCGTCCGCGAGCACCGCCCGGCTGTGCGCGACGGCCACCGGGTCGTTGTCTACGTACAGCACGCGCGCGTCGGCGCTGGCGGCCAGGGCCGTCTCGTGCACATTCCCGAACGTCGGAATGCCGGAGCCGATGTCGAGAAACTGGGTGACACCCCGGGATATCGCGAAGCGCACCGCGCGCCGCAGGAAGGCGCGATTCGCCTGCATGATCTTGGGGAGCCCGGGAAACGCCTCGATCGCCTCACGGGCGGCCGCCCGGTCGGCCTCGAAATTGTGCGAACCGCCCAGGTAGAAGTCGTACATCCGGGAAACGCTCGGCACCGAAAGGTCGATGCCGTGCGGCGCCCAGGCGGGTCGTTCCATCGGCGTCTCCAATGTCCCCTGCATATGCACGAATTGGCCCCGACGGTCGAGGGTACTGACTTCGCGCCAGACGAGGGAAGGAAAGCGGGGAGTGACATCGGTCCCCCCGGGGGTTAGCGCGCCATCTGTCCCGATAGGTCGGCCCGCCGGGCGACGGCATCAAGCCAGCGCGACGGCCGATTCGGGTCACCCGGATTCATGTCACACGGTGACGCCGTGCTCCCTGAGGTAGCCGAGCGGGTCGATGTCGGTGCCGAAGGCCTGGCCGGTGCGGATCTCGAAGTGCAGGTGCGGCCCCGAGGAGTTCCCCGTGGAGCCGGAGCGCCCGACCCGCTGGCCGCTGCCCACGGGCTGCCCCGCGGAGACGGAGATGGCGGAGAGGTGGGCGTACTGGCTGAACCTGCCGTCCGGGTGGCGGACGATCACCTCGTAGCCGAAGGAGCCGGCCCAGCCGGCCGAGACCACCTCGCCGGCGGCCACCGACCTGACCGTGGTCCCGGTGGCGACGGGGAAGTCGACGCCGGTGTGGTAGCCGCGGGACCAGGAGCTGCCGGTGGCGTGGTAGGCGGTGCCCGTGCCCGCGTCGACCGGCGCGGTGTAGGCGGCGGCCTCGGCGGGCCGCTCCTCGCGCTCGCCCTGCGGCTCCTCCTCGGCCGGCTCCTCCCGGGCCTCGGCCTCCTCGGCCCGCTCCGCCTCCGCCTCCTCGGCCTCCTCAGGCGCCGGCTCGGCCGCCGCCTCCGGCTCCTCCTGGGCCTCGGGCTCGGCCTCGGGCTCGGCACGCCGCTCCTCGGCCGGCGCGTCGCCGGGGCGCAGCGCCAGCCGCTGGCCGGGGAAGATCAGGTCCGGGTCGCCGCCGATGGTGGCGCGGTTGAGCTCGTAGAGCGACTGCCAACCGCCGCTGACCTCGTGGCTGGTGGCGATGCCGAAGAGCGTGTCACCGCGCACCACCTCATAGCGGTCGGCCTGGGCCACGTCCTCCTCGGCCGGCGCGGCGGCGGGGGCGGCCTGGGCCACGGGCTCGGCCTCGACCGCCGGCTCGACCGCCGGCTCCGCCTCGGACCTGGGGGAGATGTCGGGCTCAACGCCGTCGACGACCAGCCCGGCCACGGTCGAGCAGTGCGGCCAGGCGCTCGGGCCCTGCCCGGCGAGCACCTCCTCGGCGACCGCCATCTGCTGGTCCCTGGTGGCCTGGTCGGCCCGGGCCGCGTAGGCGCCGCCGCCGTACGCCTCCCAGGTGCTCTGCTGGAACTGGAGCCCGCCGTAGAAGCCGTTGCCCGTGTTGATGTCCCAGTCCCCGCCGCTCTCGCACTCGGCGACGCGCTCCCAGGTGTCCACCGACGCCGCCGACGAGGTGGCCGCGGTGATCAGTGGTAACGCGAGCCCGGCCCCGGAGGCGGTGACCGTGAGCGACGCGCGGGAGACGGCGTTGGGCCGGTAACGGCGGTGGCGTCCACGTGTGGTCATTGAGCTGATCCCTCCCCGAGCCGACTGCTCCATCACCCGTCAGATTATGGCTTGATCACGGGAGTTGTCCGGCGGACCAACGATATGGGTGCCGATCCGGCGCGACAAGGGAGCAGGGGTGGCACGACGGGGGCTCACGGGGACGCGTGATGCCGGTGCGCTCCGGCGTCCCGGGTGCCGCCAGGCGCCCGGTCGGCGCCACCGTCCCGGGCCTCCGCGCCCGGACCGTCGGCGCGCGTGACGCCGCTGCGCGCCGGCGCCGAGGTCCGGGCCGGCAGGCGGGGCGGCCGCAGCACGGCCAGCACGACGGCGAGGATCGCGACGGCGACCAGGCCGTCCAGCCAGTAGTGGTGACCGGTGCCGACGACCGCGACCAGGGTGATCAGCGGGTGCAGCAGCCACAGCCAGCGCAGCCGGCCGCGCGTCACGACGATCAGCGCGACGGCGATGAACACCGCCCAGCCGACGTGCAGCGATGGCATGGCGGCGAACTGGTTGGCCATCGAGTCGGCCTCCGGCTTGCCGTAGACCGCAGGCCCGTACACCACGCCGGTGTCCATCATCCTGGTCTGCCGGAAGAGCCGCGGCGGGGCCAGTGGGAACAGCAGGTGCAGCACGAGGGCCGCCCCGGTCAGCCACGTCAACACCCAGCGCACCCACACGAAGTGTCCCGGGCGCCGCCAGTACATCCAGACCAGGAAGACCACGATGGCGGGGAAGTGCACCGTCGCGTAGTACACGTTGACGAAGCGGATGACCGCCTCGCTGTGCAGCAGCAGGTCCTGCACGGCCCTCTCGCCGGGGAGCCGGAGGGCGCGCTCCAGCCGCCACACCCACTCCGCGTTGTCGAACGCCTCGCTGAACTGGCCGTTGGCCGCCCGTCTGCCGAACTTGTAGGCCAGGTAGAGGAAGACGACGAGCGGGAGCTCACGGACGAGCGGTGGCCGCTTGGGCCGCGTCGCGTCCTCGGAGGCGCGCGCGGTGAGGACTCGCTTCAGCACATCGGTGCTCGGCATAGGCAGTATTCCCGAATGACAGGGGCGGAGCGCGGTCTGGAGACGGCGAGGGCCTTTCGGCCCCGTTTCGATCTTCTTTTTTTCGCACAGGTTACGGGGGCATGGTCATCCCTACCCGGGAAAGTGCGAACATCATCCGGATTCGGTAGGCGACACCGGGAGCCACATCATGAACGCCCAGGACGATCGGGTCCCCCAGGACGGACGCTTCGACTACTGCCCCTGGCTCTTCGAGAAGGAAGCCACCCCCGAGCAGCGCGCGGCCCAACTCGCCCACCAGCGTCGGCTCACCGCCGCGACCGGCGCGGAGATCGGCGACCGCTGCTACCTCTCACCGCTCGCCGCCCTCCACCCCGACCGCTTCCGGCTCGGCGACGACTCCTACGTCGCCGCGCACGCCTATCTCACCGGCGACATCGCCGCCGGCGCCGACTGCACCTTCAACCCGTTCACGACCGTGCGCGGCAAGGTCACCCTGGGGGAGGCCGTCCGCATCGGCGCCCACACCTCCCTCCTCGGCTTCAACCACTCCACCGCGCCCGACCGCCGCGTCCACCGGCAGCCCACCACCAGCCGCGGCATCACGGTCGGGGACGACGTGTGGATCGGCTCGCACGTGGTGATCCTCGACGGGGTCACCATCGGCGACCACTGCGTGATAGGCGCCGGCGCCGTCGTCACCCGAGACGTGCCGGACTGGGCCATGGTGGCCGGCAACCCGGCCCGCTTCATCCGCGACCGCCGCGACACCCGCGGGCGGCCCGCGCGCCGCCCCGGTGGCGCAGAGGGGGCGCGGCGGGGCGCGGACCTCGACGCGCGCCTCGCCGACTTCGCCGTCGCCGCCCGCGAGCAGGCCCCCGCCCTGCTGGCCCGCGCCTGGAACGGCGAGCGGTACGTGGACCGCCCCGGCGCCCGGCCCACCGTCCGCGCGCACTGTGACGCCGTCGAGCTGGCCGACCTGCTGCTCGGCGCGCCGCCCGCCCAACTGCCGGCCGTCGCCCACGTCGAGCGGCTGCGCGCCGCCCAGGACCCGGTCACCGGTCTGGTGCCCGAACTCGGCGCCACCCTGCCCGCCCCGGCCGCCGACGGCCTCGTGGACGACGGGGCCGCGCTCTACCACGTCCTGTCCGTGGGCTACGCGCTGCGGCTGCTCGACAGCGCCCCGGCCCACCCCGTGCGCGCCGTCGCCGGCGTGACGCCCCGGCAGCTGACCGACCGGCTCGACCGGCTGCCCTGGGCCGACCGCGCCTGGCACGCCGGCAGCTGGATCGACTCCTTCGCCACGGCCGCCCTGTGGAACCTGGAACTCGGCGCGGAACCGGGCGTACCCGGCACCCTGGAGACCCTCTTCGGCTGGCTGCTCACCCGCGTCGACCCGTGGACCGGGATGTGGGGCCGACCGGCCAGGGACAGCGGGCGGCTCCAGGTCGTCAACGGCTACTACCGGCTCACCCGAGGCTCCTTCGCGCAGTTCGGCGTGGCGGTGCCGTACCCGGAGCGGGTGATCGACACCGTGCTCGACCACGCCCGCGACCCGCGCTACTTCGGCGGCGAACGGGAGAACGCCTGCAACGTGCTGGACGTGGCCCACCCGCTCTGGCTCGCCGGCCGGGCCACCGGGCACCGCGCCGACGAGGCCCGCACCTGGGCCGAGGACCAACTGGACCGGGCGCTCGGCCGCTGGCGGGAGGGGAGCGGCTTCGGCTTCGGCCCCGCCCCCGAGGGCACCGGGCCGGGACGCGAACCCGGCCTGCAGGGCACCGAGATGTGGCTCGCCATCCTGTGGCTGCTGGCCGACCTCACCGGTCGCTCCGACCTGCTCGGCTACCGGCCGCGTGGCGTGCACCGACCCGAGCCGGCCCGCGCCCTGACCACCCCCATCTGACCCCGCCGACCCGGAAGGCGGCGGCTCAGCGCCGCTCCGAGCCGCGCAGGAGGCCCAGCGTCCCGCGCAGCTCGGTCTCCGACTCCCGGCCGGCGTGCGCTATGGTCCGGAGCGCCTGGCGCGCCTGTCCTGGCGCCCGGTCGAGCACCCGCCCCGCCGCCTCGGCCTGCACCACCATGCCGGCCACCCGGTGCCCGGTGATGTCGTACATCTCCCGGCAGATCTCGGCGCGCTGCGCGGCCAACGCCGCCTGCCGGCGGGCCTCGTCGATCCGCTCCACGCTGTCGGCGCGCTCGGCCAACTGGCTCCGGTAGCACCGCTGGCACCGCCTCCGGTAGCCGAGGGCCCAGGTCAGGGTGAACGGCAGCAGCACCGCGACGCCGAGCTGCGCCGCCGTGCCGACCGGCATCTCGTCCCTGGCGATGCTCCACATCGCCCCCGACACGGCGGCTCCGACGCCGCCGGCCAGCGCCAGCGCCACCGCCCAGGGCGCCCCGTGCACCGCCACCGTGGACACCACGGCGTAGACGGCGGGCACCGTGGCGAGCAGTCCGTTGTCCAACGCGCCCTGGGCCACGCAGCCCACGAGCGTCAGCACCAGCACGCGCTCCGGCAGCCGGTGGCGCAGCGCCACCGCGAACGCCGCCCCCAGCGAAAGAGCCACGGTGACCAGGAGACTCCCGCCGCGCAACTCCTCGTCGAGCCCGACGTTCAACGCGCACAGCGCGAGCACCAGCACGGCCAGGCAGGCGTCCATCCGGTCACGACGCGCCACGTCCATGGGGGCAAGCCTACGGGCGCCACCGCCGGCCGCGAGTCGAACTGGTGGTGTATTCGGCGCGCCGGAAGATCACCTCTGAGGCGGACGCCATCCCGCCCCGGATGACGCACCCTCGACGGGGCAGACGTCCCTCGTCGCCCCGGCCGCTCGCGGAGGGTGACGAGTCGTCACAGCGATCATCTACAGTGGCCAACGACCCGCATCAGGGAGGTCCACATGGCAGAGCAGACACCGGCCGCCGAGAAACCGCACCGCACATCCCCGCTCGCCAGACTCCGCCCCGCCTCCTTCGGCGCCGAGCCGACCGGGGCGCGGCTGGCCAGGATCCGCCGCTCCCCGCAGTTCCGCGACGGCGCCTTCCGCAACGAGCGGCCCACCCGCACCCTGCGGGCCAGGGAGGCCCTGCCGCTGCTGCGTGAGTCCTTCGACCGGGCCCGCTGGGCCCGGCGCACCCCCACCGAGGCGCCACCCGTGGTCCGGCCCGCCGTCCTCGACCCCGGCTCACCGCCGGCCAGCGGACTGCGGCTCACCTGGCTCGGGCACGCCACGGCGCTGGTCGAGATCGACGGGCACCGGGTGCTGTTCGACCCGGTATGGGGGGAGCGCTGCTCGCCGTTCGGCTTCGCCGGCCCGCGCCGGCTGCACCCGGTGCCGATGTCCCTGGCTGAGCTTGGCCGGCTGGACGTGGTGGTCGTCTCCCACGACCACTACGACCACCTGGACATGCCCACCATCCGGGAGCTGGCCGGCACCGACACCGTCTTCGCGGTGCCGCTCGGGGTCGGCGCCCACCTGGAGCACTGGTCGGTGCCGGCGGAGCGGATCATCGAGCTCGACTGGTGGGAGTCGGCGCCGGTCGGCGAGCTCACCCTGACGGCCACCCCCGGCCAGCACTTCTGCGGCCGCGGCCTGCGCAACCAGGGCGCCACCCTCTGGGCCTCCTGGGCCGTGACCGGCCCGCGACACCGGGTCTTCCACAGCGGCGACACCGGATACTTCCCCGGCTTCGCCGACATCGGCGCCAGGCTCGGCCCGTTCGACGCCACGATGATGCAGATGGGCGCCTACAGCCCGCAGTTCTGGCCGGACGTCCACATGACGCCCGAGGAGGGCGTCCAGGCCCACCTCGACCTGTCGGGCGGCCGCCCGCACGGGGTCCTGCTGCCGATCCACTGGGCCACCTTCAACCTCGCGCCGCACCCGTGGGAGGAGCCGGCCGAGTGGTCCCTGCGGGCGGCCTCGGCGGCCGGCGTGGCGGTGACGATGCCCCGCCCCGGCGAGTCGTTCGAGCCCGCGGCCGGCGACCTCCCGGGCGCCCCCTGGTGGCGCGCGCTGGCCCGGCCGGCACCGGAGGCCACGTCGCGAACGTCGGTCGAGCCATCCGTCGAACCCGTGCCGGAGCCGGTACGCCGCCCGTAAGGCTGGCACGGTGGCCCGCCAAGCGATGGCGCCGCCCTGCGCGACCGGCGAGTCGCGGTGACACCGTGGGTGCCGGTCACCCACGCCGCGCGAGGCCCGGTGTTCGGCTCCGGGGCGATCCGCACCGACTCGCCCGGCGCGTCGGACGATGGCCGGGCCGGCCGCCAGGCCCGTGTCAGCTGGGCGCGCGCAGGGGGTCGTGGCCGAGGGACATCAGCCGGTAGCGCCACTCCGGCTCCGGCAGGGCCGCCCTCGGCCCCGCGTCCCGCTCCTCGCGTACCGCGTCCACGACGTCGCGCATCAGCGCGATGTCGGCGTCGGTGAGATCCATCTGCCGCTTCCGCAGGATCGCCAGCACGCCCCGGCCGCGCTCGGAGCCCGAGTGGTCGGGCACCTCCTCGCTGTTCTCGCCGGCGCTGCTGGTCCGCAGCCAGGCCGCGAGCTCCTGGGACGTCATGTTGACGACGGAGTGGAAGTCGGTCCACAGCGCGTCGAGCTCAAGCGCCTCGATGTCGGCCATGGTGAGCCTCCCGGGTAGTCCTTGGGTGTTGCCCAGCGGGTCCCCTGGTTGATCATATGAGGGATCGTCAGCTGAGGGAATGTCGGTTTCGGCCGTGCCTGTGCTGGTTCAGCCGGAACTGGCCGTGGAGTGGGACGCCGCGCGCACCTCGTCGGCCAGGCCCTTGTTCAGTGAGACTCGTACCAGGCCCGCGGCCAGGTGCGGCAGCTCCTCCTCGCTCACCAGACGGGACAACGCCCCCGGCGAGCGCGGCAGGCCGACCCGCTCGGCGCCGGCCCGCATCCTGTCGTCCACCCGGGGCGCGTACTCGGGCCAGACGGCCTGTGCCTCGCGGAGGAAGATGTCGGCGCCCGTCGGCCCGATCCCCGGGAACTGCTGGAGGAGCTCGGCCACGTCCCCCTCCTCGCGGAGTCGCCGCAGGTCGCCGCCGTAGCGTTCGAGCAGCAGGTTCGCCTCGTCGCCGAGCTGGGTCGAGGTGCGTTCGTCGTAGCGCCGGTAGTGGCCCTCGCCCAGCGCGTCGACCCGCTGCTGCCAGGTGGCGTCCGCCATGTGTCGCGCGTCCCGCATGCCGGCGTCGAACAACGCCCGGGCCGCGGCGACGGCCACCCCCGAGCTGATCCTGGCGGACAGCAGGTGGGAGAGCACCAGCAGCTGGTAGAGCGATGCCGGGCTGTTCCGCAGCCGGATACCCGCCTGCTCGGCGTAGGTCTCGCCACACGTGTCGATGACGGCGTGCGCGGTCTTCTCGGTCCGCTTGGTCATACCTGACCACCTCCGCAACCAGCTCTCGCGGACGCGCCTCGGGTTCCCCGCCGACTCAGCGACGAAACGGAGCGGAACGGCCGGAAACGGGTGCGCTTCGCTGGGAAAGGTGGATGGGTTGACCACAGGGCGGCTGTGGCTGGTCGCGCAGTTCCCCGCGCCCCTAGGGGC
>NZ_JBHXFJ010000047.1:13014-61223 GCF_042722465.1 Streptomyces sp. NPDC127098 | reverse complement strand
CGGCTTCGCGGTCGGCTTCGCGGTCGGCTTCGCGGTCGGCTTCGCGGTCGGCTTCGCGGTCGGCTTCGCGGTCGGCTTCGCGGTCGGCTTCGCGGTCGGCTTCGCGGCGCATGGCGCTGCGCGGCGCATGGTGCTGTGCAGCGGGCGCTGCCTCCGGCAGCACGCCGGTATGGGGGTGGGTGCCGGTTGGGCGGCTGCCACAACGGGCCGGTGGCTGAACCGAGTTCCGTTCTCGCGGAGCCCAGGGAGCACTCCCGGCGACGGGTGCCCCGTGACGTCCGAGACGCCGTCGGGCTCGGGACCTGTTCTCGCGGAGCGGGAAGGCACACCCCGCCGCGTGTGCCCCGTGACGCCCAGGACTGGTTCCGGCGGAGGTGCCTTCGGGGCGCTCAGGCCGCCAGGCCGGCTAGCACGGGCGTTTGCGCAGCTCCATCACGTAGTCGTGCGGCGCGCCCGCCGATTCGGCCGCGTCGGCGATCTCGCCGAGGTAGCGCGCGGACGGCAGGCCGCCCTCGTAGCCGTTGAGCACGTAGCCCCAGGCCGCCACGTCGCCGTCCAGGGTGTGGACGCGTAGCCGGGTGCGGCGGTAGATGCCGAGGCCGACGCCCTCCCAGCGGTCGAGTGCCTCCTCGTCCATCGGCGCGAGGTCGTAGAGGGCGACGAAGACGTCGGAGATCGGGTCCTCCACGATCGTGGCCAGGGCGCCTTCCCAGCCCATCTCCTCACCGCCGAAGGTGAGCCGCCAGCCGGTCAGCCAGCCGGTGACGCGCAGGGGCGAGTGCGGGGCGCGGCGGGACATCAGCCGGGGGTCGAGGTTTCCGGCGTATGCGGCGTAGAGCGACATGGGACTGAGCGTACGGGAGAGGTGGGGGTGACCGGCCGAAGCGGTGGGCGCGACCGACCGCGGGGGCCGGGCGGGAGATTCGACCGGTCGTACGAGACACTGGATACGTGACTCGGATCGTGATCATTGGCGGCGGACCCGGCGGCTACGAGGCGGCGCTCGTCGCGGCGCAGCTCGGGGCCGAAGTGACGATTGTCGACCGGGCGGGCCTCGGCGGTGCCTCGGTGCTGACCGACTGCGTGCCGTCCAAGACGCTGATCGCCACGGCCGAGGTGATGACCGGCTTCGACTCCTCGCACGAGGAGCTCGGCATCGAGATAGACCACGACGGGGACGGCGTCGGGGACGAGGTGCGTGGCATCGGCGTCGACCTGGGTCGGGTCAACCGTCGGGTGAAGCGGCTCGCGCTCGCCCAGTCGCACGACATCACGGCCTCGGTCACGCGGGCCGGCGTGCGGGTGGTGCGGGGGCACGGCCGTCTTGAGCCGGCCCAGGGGGCCAACGGCGCGCGGCGGGTCACGGTGCTCGACACGGAGGACGGCGCGCCGCTGGAGCTGGAGGCGGACTGTGTGCTGATCGCCACCGGCGGGCAGCCGCGCGAGCTGCCGGACGCGCGTCCGGACGGTGAACGGATCCTGACCTGGACGCAGGTCTATGACCTGAAGGAGCTGCCCGAGGAGCTGATCGTGGTCGGCTCCGGCGTGACGGGCGCCGAGTTCGCCGGCGCCTACCAGGCGCTCGGCTCCCGGGTGACGCTGGTCTCCTCGCGGGACCGGGTGCTGCCCGGCGAGGACCCGGACGCGGCGGCAGTGCTGGAGGACGTGTTCCGGCGCCGCGGGATGAACGTGATGGCGCGTTCGCGCGCCGCCGCCGCGAAGCGCGTCGGGAACCGGGTGGAGATCACCCTCCAGGACGGCCGGACGATCTCGGGCACGCACTGCCTGATGGCGGTGGGCGCGGTGCCGAACACCTCGGACATGGGCCTGGTGGAGGCCGGGGTCAAGCTGAAGGAGTCCGGGCACATCTGGACGGACAAGGTGTCGCGGACGACCGCGCCCGGCGTGTACGCGGCGGGGGACTGCACCGGCGTGCTGGCGCTGGCCTCGGTGGCGGCGATGCAGGGTCGGATCGCGATGTACCACTTCCTGGGCGACGCGGTGGCGCCGCTCGACCTGAACACGGTCTCGGGGAACATCTTCACGGACCCCGAGATCGCCACGGTGGGTTACACCCAGGCGGACGTCGACGAGGGGCGGATCGACGCGCGGACGGTGAAGCTGCCGCTGCTGCGCAACCCGCGGGCCAAGATGCAGGGCGTGCGGGACGGGTTCGTGAAGCTGTTCTGTCGCCCCGGCACGGGGATCGTGGTGGGCGGCGTGGTCGTCGCGCCGCGGGCGAGCGAGCTCATCCATCCGATTTCGATCGCGGTCGACAACAGTCTGACGGTGGAACAGATCGCAAAGGCGTTCACTGTGTACCCGTCTCTGTCCGGCTCGATCGCCGAGGCGGCCCGGCAGTTGCACACCCGTAGGGCGGCCGAGGAACAGTAGGCACTGGTCAGCGCGTGGATCGCACAGCCGGGCGCATCGGTGCATAGCACGCCGGGGGCGTGCGCACAGACAACATCGGAAAATCCCCGCAACCTGCTGAAAGCAGACGGTCGTTCAGGTTACTGTCAGTTCCGTGTTCGCTGCTGAACGTCGTCAGATGATTCTCGAAATGGTGCGGGCGAACGGGGCGGTCTCGCTCCGGGAGCTCGCCCGGGTTGTCCAGACCTCCGAGGTGACCGTGCGGCGCGATGTGCGCGCTCTGGAGGCCGAAGGACTGTTGGACCGCAGGCACGGTGGCGCGGTCCTCCCTGGTGGTCTCACCCGGGAGTCGGGCTTTCCCCAGCGGGCCATGGCCGCGACGGCGGAGAAGACCGCCATCGCGGAGTACGCGGCCGGTCTGGTGCGCGAGGGGGAGGCCATCGTGGTGGGCGCCGGCACCACCACCCAGGAGTTGGCGCGCCGGTTGGCGCGGGTTCCGGGGCTCACGGTGGTCACCAACTCGCTGCTGGTCGCCCAGGCGCTGGCGCACGCCAACCGGGTCGAAGTGGTCATGACCGGCGGCACGTTGCGCGGCTCCAACTACGCGCTCGTCGGCAGCGGCGCCGAGCAGTCGCTGCTCGGTCTCCGGGTGAGCCGGGCGTTCATCTCCGGCTCCGGCCTCACCGCCGATCGCGGCCTCTCCACCTCCAACATGCTGGCGGCCAGCGTGGACCGGGCGTTGGTGCGGGCGGCGGCCGAGGTGGTGGTGCTGGCCGACCACACGAAGCTGGGCCTGGACACGGCCTTCCAGACCGTGCCCGCCGACCACATCGCGCAGTTGGTGACGGACCAGCCGCCACCTGGCGACGGCGACCGGGCGGCGGCCGTTCTCGAGGCCCTGGCCGCCCAGGGCGTCCGCATCGCCCTGGCGGGCGGCGGCGTCGCCAAGCACCCGGGCGAACCACCGCCGGGCGTCGGCCGCCGCGAGGTCCCACTGCCGGTGCCGCGTGCCCCGAGGATGCTGCGCCGGCTGGACGGTTGACGGCTCGTCGAGGGCTCAGAGGCTGGTGAGGAACGCCTGCCAGGAGCGGTGCGGGAAAACCAGCACGGGCTTGCCGGGGCGCTTGCTGTCCCGGACGGGCAGCGCCCCGGTGAGCCCCTTGGCCACCTCGACGCACTCACCGCCGTTGCCGTTGCTGTAGCTGGACTTGCGCCAGGAAGCGGTCCGTAGTTCCCACTCCTGCAGTAAACGCATCGCCGATCGTCCTCCATGCCCTTGGAAAACACGCCGGTTCCCGCCCCACGAGGAGGCACGCGTCACGACTCGGTCACGACGCGAGAGCAGATCGTAGCGAAAATGCGTTCGGCATATGTGTGCGGGCGGATCAGCCGAGCGGATCTGTAATCCAGCTGTACAGTAGATGCATGTCGGCTACATATCCCATCGCGGAAGCGCGAGGCAAGCTCGGCGATCTGGCGCGTCGAGCCGCCCAACACGAGCACATCACACTGACCGACCGGGGCGTTCCGACGGCCGTCCTCATCTCCCCGGCCGAGTTGGAGGACCTGGAGGACGCTCTGGCCCTGGCTCGTCTTGAGCGTGATCGCGCCCTCGGCCGCACCGAGGCGCCGGTGCCGCACAGCGAGGCGCGCCGGGCGCTGCTCGACGCGGCCGGGCGAAGCGAGTGACCTGGCGCGTCCAGTGGGAGCCGTCGGCGCTCAACGCCGCCGCCGGTCACCTCAAGGAGGATCCACCCGGGGTCGACACCCTGCTGCGGGTCACCGACCAGCTGGCCGAGGACCCGCGACCGGCCGGCTCCCACCCGTGGGGCACGGACCACCGTCGGCTGCGGCACGGCCCCTGGCGCATCCTGTACCGCCTCGACGCGGAGGCGCGCGTTCCTCACATCGAACACGTCGGCCGAGTGCCCGGCTGACCGCGGTCCGCACGGCCCCTGCCGCGCGGACCGCCTCCGCCTCTCAGTCCTTGATCTCGCAGATCACCGCGCCCGAGGAGAGGGACTCGCCGACCTCCGCCTTGAGCGCCGTCACCGTGCCGGCGCGGTGCGCGTTGATCGGCTGCTCCATCTTCATCGCCTCCAGCACGATCACCAGATCGCCCTCGGAGACCTGCTGGCCCTCCTCCACGGCGACCTTGACGACGGTGCCCTGCATCGGGGAGGCCAGCCCGTCGCCCGTCGCGCCGGCGGCGGCCCGCCTGCCGGGCTTGCGGCGGGCCGGGCGGGCGCCGCCGGCCACCGCCGCGCGGGCCAGCGGCATCGCCAGCGTGGCCGGCAGCGACACCTCGAGCCGCTTGCCGGCGACCTCGACCACCACCGTCTCGCGGACCGCGCCCTCCGCCGTCTCCGCGGCGGCGGCTGAGCCGTCGTAGGGGGCGAGCCCGTTCACGAACTCGGTCTCGATCCACCGGGTGTGGACCTGGAACGGCTCACCCTCCCGGCCCGTGACCTCGGGTGCGAACGCCGGGTCCTTCACGACCGCGCGGTGGAACGGGATGACCGTCGCCATGCCCTCGACCTGGAACTCGGCCAGCGCCCGCGCCGCCCGCTCCAGGGCCTGGCGCCGCGTGGCGCCGGTGACGATCAGCTTGGCCAGCATCGAGTCCCACGCCGGGCCGATGACCGAGCCCGACTCCACGCCCGTGTCCACCCGCACGCCGGGGCCGAGCGGCGGCACGAACGTCGTCACCGTGCCGGGCGCCGGCAGGAAGCCGCGGCCCGGGTCCTCGCCGTTGATGCGGAACTCGATGGAGTGGCCGCGCAGTTCGGGGTCGTCGTAGCCCAGCTCCTCGCCCTCGGCGACGCGCAGCTGCTCCCGCACCAGGTCGATGCCGGTGATCTCCTCGGAGACCGGGTGCTCCACCTGCAGGCGGGTGTTGACCTCCAGGAAGGAGATCGTGCCGTCCTGGCCGACCAGGAACTCACAGGTGCCGGCGCCGACATAGCCGGCCTCGCGCAGGATGGCCTTGGAGGCGCGGTAGAGCTCGGCGTTCTGCTCGTCACTCAGGTACGGCGCCGGGGCCTCCTCGACCAGCTTCTGGTGCCGGCGCTGGAGCGAGCAGTCGCGGGTGGAGACGACCACCACGTTGCCGTGCCGGTCGGCGAGGCACTGGGTCTCGACGTGGCGCGGCCGGTCCAGGTAGCGCTCGACGAAGCACTCGCCGCGGCCGAACGCGGCCACCGCCTCGCGCACCGCCGAGTCGTAGAGCTCGGGGATCTCCTCGATGGTGCGGGCCACCTTGAGGCCGCGGCCGCCGCCGCCGAAGGCGGCCTTGATGGCCACCGGCAGGCCGTGCTCCCGCGCGAACGCCACCACCTCGTCGGCCCCGGAGACGGGGTCGGTGGTGCCGGCGACCAGCGGCGCGCCGGCGCGCTGCGCGATGTGGCGGGCGGCGACCTTGTCGCCGAGCGAGCGGATGGCGTCCGGCGGCGGGCCGATCCAGGTGAGGCCGGCGTCGATCACGGCCTGCGCGAACTCCGCGTTCTCGGACAGGAACCCGTAGCCGGGGTGGATCGCGTCGGCGCCGGCGTCGGCCGCCGCCTTGAGCACCTTCTCGATGTCCAGATAGCTGGCGGCCGGGGTGTCACCGCCCAGCGCGAACGCCTCGTCGGTCGCGCGGACATGCACCGCGTCCCGGTCCGGCTCGGCGTAGACGGCCACGCTGGCGATGCCGGCGTCCCGGCATGCCCGGGCGACCCGGACGGCGATTTCGCCGCGGTTGGCGATGAGCACCTTGCGCACGATGGCTCCCTCCTCGGAACAAGGGGATTTTAGGTACTGGCGACACCTCGCAACGAGTCGCCCACAGGAGTGACCTTGCCCACACGGGTGGTGAGCGGGGCGCGCCCGTCCGGCGAAAATCCTTGCCGTCCCAAGGTACGCGCCTCGCTGAGCTTTGCGTTCTGATTCCGGGGGCGGACTGAAACTCGGGTGGTCCGGGACATCAAGGGCCCCCTCGTTTTGTGGGAACCCCATAAGGCTCGGCGTGATTCTTTGCCGTCCGGTCGAGGGGGGTTGCCGTCGGCTTTACCCGGCAGTAGCGTGCGCCGCGTGAACCGGGGCAGACGAGGCGTGGCCGCGGTGGCGGCGGTGGTGGTCTTCGGTGCGGCGGTGCTCCTCGGGCTGCTGCAGTGGATCCTCGGCCTGGTGGCCGAGCGACAGGAGATGTCCGTGGGCGGGGTCTCGGCCACGGCGATCAGCGTGTCGGCCTGGGTGGGTGGCGCGGTGCTCGCGCTCTTCCTGCTGCTGTGCGGCGTGCTGTTGGCGCGGGTGTCCGTGACCGACCGGCCGCCGCGCCGGCTCGCGCGGGTGGCGCTCGTCGGCGGCGCGGTGCTGCACGCGGTGCTCGGCGCGTTGGCCGTGGGGCTCGTCGGATGGTCGGCGTTCGCGGGTCTGATGGTCGTCTTCGCGCTGATCGTGCTGACGTTGACGCTGTATCCGCCGCTGCCGGCGGGGGTGGCGGCGTCAGGCCCAGAGGTCGGTGATCGGAATCCCGGGCCCTTCGCGTAGCAGGCTCCGCAACAGCGGCAGGGAGAGGCCGATCACGTTGCCGGCGTCGCCCTCGATGCGCTCGACGAACGGCGCGGAGCGGCCGTCGAGGGTGAACGCGCCCGCCACGTACAGGGGTTCGCCCGAGGCGACATAGGCGGCGACCTCGTCGTCGGTCGGCTCCCCGAAGTGGACGGTGGTGGACGCCACTCCGCTCGCCCGCCGCCCGTCGACGGTGTCGATCAGGCAGTGCCCGGTGCGGAGCACGCCGGCCCGGCCGCGCATGGACTTCCAGCGGGCGATGGCCTCCTCGGCGTCGGCGGGCTTGCCGAGCGCGTGACCGTCGAGCTCAAGCAGCGAGTCGCAGCCGACGACCAGCGCGCCGGCCGCCTCGGGGCGGGCGGCCACGGCCTCGGCCTTGGCGTCGGCGAGCGCCTGCGCGAGCCCCGCCGGGGTGTCGGCGGTGAGGGCGTCCTCGTCGACGCCGCTGACGATCACCTCAGGCGCGAGACCCGCCTGCCGCAGCAGCCCGAGCCGGGCGGGGGACTGCGAGGCCAGCACCAGTCGTCTCTTCGGCGTCGTGGTCATGGTCGCCAGCGTAACGGGCGCCCCAGTCCCACAGCGCCTGGAGTACCGGACCCAGCTCCCGCCCACGCTCGGTGAGGCGGTAGCGCACGCCGGGCGGGAAGCCGGGGACGCGCTCCCGGTCGAGCACGGCCGCCTCGGCCAGGTGCCGCAGCCGGTCGGTGAGGACCTTGTCGGAGAGCGCGGGCAGGGCGGCCGAGAGCTCGCTGTACGTGCGCGGCCCGGTGAGGAGTTCGCGCACCACCAGGGTGGTCCACCGGCCGCGCAGCGCGTCCAGCGCGATCTCCACGGGGCAGCCGGGCGCCGGCGCCGCGACCCGGGCGCGTGGGTCGTCCGGCAGCCCCGGCGCGTGGCCAACCGTTGGGTGAGTCACGGGGGCGCCTCCTAGCGTCGGAGCCGGACAGAGCCTTTCTCGCTTCCACGATAGGAGAGCCACCGACCATGGTGCCGACGCCTCCCACCCGTCCCGAAGAGGTGCCCGCGGCGTTCGCCGCGCGCTTCAACAGCGGCGACCGGGCCGCCGTGCTCGACCTGTACGCGCCGGAAGCCGTGTTCGTGCCGCGGTCGGGACCGGCCGCCCGCGGCCGGGCGGAGATCGAGCGGGCCAACGAGGAGTTCCTGTCCCTTGGCCTGCCGATCACGGTGCGGCCACGTTCGGTCAGCGTCGCGGGGGACGTCGCGTTGCTGGTCGTCGACTGGGAGATCCCGGCCGCCGGCATCGCGGCCACCGCCACGGACGTGGCGCGGCGCGGCGCCGACGGGCGCTGGCGCTACGTCGTCGACAGCCCCTTCGGCGGGAGTTGAGCGCCTTCACCGATCTCGATCCGGCCGTCGGCGACGCGGACCACCCGGTCGGCGCGGCGGGCCAGGGCGCTGTCGTGCGTCACCATGACGAAGATCAGGCCGAGCTCGCGCCACCGGCTCTCCAGCACCTCCATGACCTCGTCGCGGGTGGCCTCGTCGAGGTCGCCGGTGGGTTCGTCGGCGAGCAGCACCCGGGGACGCCTGGCCAACGCCCCGGCGATGGCGACGCGTTGCTTCTGGCCGCCGGAGAGCTCGCTCGGGAGGTGGTTGGCGCGCTCGGCGAGACCGACGGACTCCAGGGCCTCCGCGGTCTGCCGGCGCCGCTCGGCGGCGCGGAGCCGGGTGAGCTTCGCCTCGGACAGCCTGCCCGGTCGGTGCCGTCCAGGACGACGCTGCCGCGCGTGGCCCGGTCGAGCCCGCCGAGCAGTTGCAGCAGCGTGGACTTGTCGCCACCGGTCGGGCCCTGGATGACCAGCCGGCTCCCGTCGGGCACGGTCAGCGCCACGCGCTCCGCGCCTGTTGACCGCCGACCGCCGACCGCCGCCTGCCGCGCTCCGCGCGGCCGGGCGGCGTCGGGCCGAAGGCTGGGTGAGGGCGGGTGGGTGGGGGAAGTGGCCGTCGTGTGGCGTAGGTCGTGAAACCGGATGTGGCGAAGTCCTGCTCGGTCGAGGAGTCCGACCGGCGCCCCCCATCGACCCACCCACCTCACCCGACGATTCCGCCTCGTGGGCAACATGTTCGTCGAACAATTCGGCGACTGGTGCTGAACGCCGCGCGCTGCCGCACCCGATGTGCACCATCGCCGGTGGACGGCTGACCCTGCCCCGGGGCTCGAAAGCGTGCCGGGGCAGGGTGAGAGACAAGCTGTGTCAGAACCGGTGACCGATGTCGTTCCATAACGGACCGCTGATGCGTATCGAGACGTGATCAGTTGGTGGTTCGGCAAGGTGATCACCGAGGCGCGCACAGGGAGCTGTCGGGGGGTCTCGTTGTACCGGGTGCCGATACTGCGATGTCGCCACGACCTGTTGGAGGGAGGCCGTCGAGACTCGCCCCGGCCGCACGGCGGGAGTGCCCGAGGATCTCCAAGGGCGCTGATGATCGTTCGGTCAGAACATCGCGATGGGGTTGACTGGTACGCCGGTCAGGTCGTGGATGCGGGGCGGGGCGACGGTGAGCAGGAAGCTGTAGCGCTTCAGCCGCGCGCACAGCGCCGCGAGGTCATCCAATTGGGGCACGTCGATCAGAGGCATCGCCATCCGGCCGAGCGCTACCCCGTGCAGCGGGGAGGGCTCGTCCGGGTTCAGGGGAGGATGCGCGTCACCCCTGTCCGGGGCGACGATGGCAACCCCTCGGCGGTGCATCCACCGCACCGCGTCCATGCTGATTCCCGGGCTCGGTGTGTCGTGAGGCGCGCGTCCCGTCCAGCCGAGTCGGACCACCAGTGCGTCCCCGGAGCCCACCTGGACTCCCTGCCGCTTCTCGGCCTGTTCGAAGTCGTGTGACGTCACCGCATAGCCGGGGGGAAGGGGTCCTTCGACGGCCAGATCGAGCAGGACCCCACGTGTCACTATCCCGGCGGCGAATGCAGCCGTCGATGCGTGCGTGATCCCGACGGGGGTGACGACCTGCTCCCTCGGCCGGCCCGGATAGACCTGGCCGTCGGTCGACCAGTGTGCGAGCGCGTCGAGGTGCGTCGACTTCCAGTGGTGGTTGTGGACCACCGACAGATCGGCTGCCACTGGTCCACCGGTGTGGGACACCATCTGCTGCACCGGCGATGCGTCGACCGTCTCGGGCGAGAACGGGCTGAAGAACATCGCGCTCGGCGTGATCGGCTGTGCCAGTGAGACCCACTGGCCGGTCCGCGCCTCTGCGGCGGCCCTGGCGCGTACCTGGTCGGTAATCAGGTTGAGGGTGCCGAGTTCGTCGTCCGCTCCCCATCGGCCCCAGTTGTCCGGCAGGTCCGTCTCACTGGTATCGGCCATGTCGGTGGCCCCTTTCGTCGTGATGTGCTCACAGCGCAAGGCAAGGGCGGATGGTCCACCGCCGCCATCCCTGCTCGCGGGCACGGCTGGTATCTGGTAGCGCTCGGTTTCACGCGATCAACCGCTCGCCGATCGGGCAGCACGCGTGAATCCGGGGTGCGCGAACGCGAACGCGAACGCCATGGCGAGGTGGGGCACCGACAGCTTTGCCCGGTTGACCGCCGCGTTCCAACGCTCTGTGGATGACCCGGACCGACTCGTCCGGGTCATTGCCCGTCTGAGTGGCGAACATCATCGCGCCGAGCACAAACAGGCTGACCTCGATGCCGGTGCGGCCCAGGTTTCGATACGGCGGCGAGCCTTCCCGACAGGTCGGGGATGGTGATGTCGATGGGTGTGCGTGACATGGGTTCCTAGAAGTCAGGTCGTCGGTTCAACTGTCGCGGAAGTGGACCGCGTTAGTCAGGGCCTGACGATCCGCCTTTGAGACCGTGTCCCACGTGGTGCGTCGGCCGTCGCTTGGGCATGGGAGTTCGCGGCCATCGTCTACGTGCTGACCAGTGGGTGCGCTTGGCGGCGTCTGCCGCCCTGTTCCGGGATGTCGAAGTCCACCGCGCACCGCCGGCTCCCGATCTGGTGGACCGGGGTAAGCCCGGTTCCAAGATGCACATCTTGTCCGTCGCACCGGGTTGCCTGTCGTCGCTGTCTCAGGTGGCAACGTCCACGACAGCGAGGGCCTGAAACCGCTGTTCGCTGGTCTCCAACCGAGACACGACCCCGAACGCGGCCGGCACCACCGGTCCGGCAAGGTGCACGCCGGCAAGGCGGATGACCGTCCTGGCCTGCGTAGACGGCTTCGTGGCAGGCGCATCGACGTCCGTGTCGCCCGCAAGGGAGCGGAGTCCAGCCAGCGACTGGGCCGTCACCGGTGGGTGGTCGAGCGCACGATGTCCTGGCTGTCCTGCTGCAAACGCCTCCGTCGACTCACCACGTAGGACACGGCTTTATTATGCGCCGCCGATCACCCACGGGCCCGAACGGGTACGGACACGACGTCCGGGCGGGGGTGCGCCGCACCCATGGACAGCACGGCCTCCTCTTCCCCGGCGCCCGGCGCCTAGATTACTTACGCGGGTTCCGCCGCCCTACGCACGGGGATCCCGCGCAGAACAATTGCTACGAGTTGGAGCCACGAATGCCGTACTCCCCCGTGGAGGAATCGAACCTGGAGATCGTGAAGGGCGCCCTCGCCGCCGGCGCGGAGGACTTCACCATCTTCTTCAAGGAGATCTTCACCGAATCCACGACCTGGACCATCGCGGGCCACGGCCCCGTCGCCGGCGAATACAGCGGCCTCAAGGACCTCCACGAGAACGCGGAGAAGGCGCTGTTCGATCGACTGGACGGGCCTTTGGCGATCATACCCAGGGGAATCTGGGCAGACGGGGACGATGTCATCGTTCGAATCGACAGCACCGGGCGTGCTCGTGACGGGCAGCCGTACAACAACGGCTATCTCTACATCCTGACCATGAAGGACGGGAAGGTCGTGACCGGTATCGAGTGGCTCGACCTCCACGCGTACTACGAGATCGTGGAGCGTGTAGCTCTCTGAGCCAGGAGTCACTCCGCAGCGGCCGGCGGTACGTACCGCCGGCCGCGCCATCCTTCGCCGTCGAGACCCGTTCCGAGCAGTCGCAGCGACTCCTCGGTTCTGCTCCCCGGCTCGGCGTCGCAGACGAGCAGGTGCAGGTCACCCGTGTCAGGCATCGTGAAGTCGTGATATTCGAGCGTCATCTCGCCGACCGAGGGATGGAGAAGTCTCTTGGTCCTGCGGTGCTTGCCGATGACGGCGTGCCCGCTCCACATCTGTGCGAAATCGGCGTCGGCCGCGGTGAGGCGGTCGACAACCTCCTGGACGCCAGGCCGCACTGATGGTTTGCCCCAGGCCTGCCGAAGCGCACCGACCGTGTCGAGCGCGACGAGATCCCAATCGACGTAAAAGGACTTCGCGTGCGGGTCCACGAACATCATCTGCGCGAAGTTGGCCATGCTCGAGAAGCCCTGGTACAGCGCCTGGCCAAGGCAGTTGACCGCGATAATGTCCTGTGCGTCGTTGTAGACGAATGCGGGATTCATCGACCACCGTTCCAACAGCAGGCGGATCTCGCGGGGCACGTCGGTGGTCAAGGGTGCGGGTCGCGGCGCCGGATCCGTTCCGGCCAACCGGTGGAAATGGACACGCTGGTCCTCGTTCAACTGGAGCACGCGGCACAGCGAATCCAACATCTGTTGCGACGGGTTCTCCTCGCGTCCCTGCTCGAGCCGGGTGTAGTAGTCAACGCTCACCCCCGCGAAGGTAGCCACCTCTTCACGCCGTAGACCGCTGACACGTCGTTGCCCCCGGGGCAATCCGAGGGACTCGGGATCGGTCGCTTCCCGAAGACGTCGAAGATACGCACCGAAAACGGTCCTCGAGCGCCCTCGTGAATCGGCCATGCGCGCCCCTCCTCCTGTCGGATCTTCCCCAGTGTAGTTAGCCGGCCGATCCCGGCGCGGAGACAGCGACGCCGCCTACACCTCGGCGACCGAGCGCTGGGCGGCGCTGTCGGCGTGCACCCGGACGTCGGAGAAGTACGCGCCGAGCCTGGCCTCCATCTCGGCACGTAGGGGCCCGTCCAGGGGCCGGCCGGCGGAACGCGGCACCTCGTTGCACCGCCGAGCGCTGCACCGGCTGGGTGTGGCCGCAGTCCTGACCTGCTCGTGCCGCTCCCGCACGATGGCTCGGGCCACGGCGGCGTTGCCCGCCGCGTCGAACTACCTGAGAATCTCCGACTCAGGTCACTGCGAACCTTCCGGCGGTTCCTGCCCGGAGTCAGGCGTTGTGGAGACAGGCGGCCTGATTCCGCAGGGCTGTCACCATCGCCTGATCCTGGGCGGAAGGGCACGGCCGGGTCACGGCGACGGTAGCGCGTCCGGGCCAGGAGCTGTCGGTGACGGCCACGGCTCGTACCCCCTTCGGCAGGGCTGGTAGGGCCAGGTCGGGGATGACCGTGATGCCCAGGCCGGCCGCGACCAGGCCCAGGCGTGTCGACCAGCTGCGTGCGGTGTGGGCGATGTGAGGGTCCGACAGGGTGGGCCAGGCTCCGAACTGCGGCTCGCCCGCCGTCCCGTCTCCGGCGATCCAGTGCTCCTGGGCGAGGTCCAGCACGGTGATGCCAGCGTGGCCCGCGAACCGGTGCGTGTCCGGAAGGGCCACCAGAAGGTCACCTTGGAGCACTGTGGTCTGTCTGAGATCGCTCAGGTCGTAATCCGGCAGGCCGTGGCCGACCCCGATCACCGCCACGTCCAGCCGGCCCGTCCGGAGCCGCCGGAGCAGGGCGGGCGTCGAGGCCTCCTCCAGAACCACGGCGAGACCCGGATGGCCAGAAGTCACCTGTGCCATCGCTCGCGGGACCAACGCCATGGCCGCAGTGGGGTAGGCGCCGATCGTGAGGCGGCCCGCCAGCCGGTCGCGCAAGCCGGCGAGTTCCAGCTCGGTCGCCGCCATGTCAGCGAGGATTTCCGTCGCGCGCCGGACGAGCACCTGGCCTGCCGGGGTGAGAGCGACACCTCGTCGTCTGCGGTCGAAGATCGGCGCTCCGGCTGCTGCCTCCATGGCAGCGACCTGGCGGGAGATGGCTGACTGCGTGTAGCCGAGCATCTCGGCGGCCCGAGTGAACGATCCCGCGGCGGCGACCTGGTGGACGACGCGGAGACCCGCAAGGGTGAACTCGACCATGGCCGCGAGGCTAACATGCGTGTTCCTCATGGAAATGGTGCCGAATCATCGTTGGACTGCATGGCTGGACGGGGGCAGGCTGGCGACATGACACAGCGATTCACTCGAAATGAACTGGTGGCACGCCTGATCCGGGCGGGTGAACTGGAGGTGTCGGGCGAGGATCCGGCCGAGGCCGCGACGTACTTCGACACGGAGAAGTTCCGCTTCCACGGGCCGGACGGCTTCGAGTCCGATTTCGCCGGGCTCACCGCCTACTTCGGCTCCGTGCGCGAGGCTTTCGTCGACCGAACGATCCGGCGCGGCATCGTGGTGGCCGATGGTGACCACCTCGCCTGCCAGACATGGATCGAAGGCACCTTCGCCCGCGAGTTCACGCAGTCACCGGCTGGCCCGCTGCCGCCCAACGGTAAACGCATCGTGTTCGACCTGATCAACATATTCCGCTTCGACGACCGGGGGCGCCTCATCGAGGAGTGGGTACGCACCGACAACCGCGGTCTCTTGCGCCAGCTGGGCGCCGAAGGAAGGTAGCCGGGCAGCCACCGCGAGGGCGAGGTCCGCGTGAGCGTGCTGCGGCATGCTGGTGAGCCCCCACGCCGAACCGTCTCCCGTCGCCGACGCCGGGCCCGGCGAGGACGGTCGGCGGCCAGGCTGAACAGATGGGACCCGGTGGCGTCATCAAGGCGCGGGACGCCGGCGAGGGACTCGAGAACCTGCCGGGACAGGCGTCGGTCCCGGCCGCGCTCCAGACACAGGCAGTAGTCGGCGCTGATGCCGGCCAGCCCGGCCCGGTCGATCGTCATGCGCTGTCCTCTGTCGTTACCGGCCTGTACTGGACCGTTTCTGCCGTCCCGACGCGTGCTGTGTCACATGAGGCCGACCCCGCGTCATGCCGCGGACCTGGGTCGGCGCCCGCTCCAGCCCCTTCAGCGCGATCTCAGCCTGGGATCGACAGAGCCTGGATGATCCTGCTCCCGACGGCCAGCCTTGGAGCAGCGCTTGACCCGGCGGCCACCCGGACGGTCGCGGCGCTGGCCCTCCCCTGCCCGAACTTGCCATCAGCCAGGAGGCACTTGGTGAACGAAGAGAACGATGTGGGAGGGGCCCGTTCGGGTGTGCCCGGGCGCAACTTCGCAGGTGGGAGCCTGGTCGCGAACCCCGGTCATGGCGAGCGCGGCATCGCCCACCTCACCGGCACCGATCTCGACGCCGTCGAACACGGCAACGCGCTGTGCCTCCTCCCACGGCTCACCTGACCTCTGTCATCCCACCAACGAGCACAGTCCTCGATGAACACCATCGAAGGGAACCGAACGTGATCATCAAGAACGTGACCGTCATCGACGGCACCGGCGGTGCTGGCCTGCCCGCCATGGACGTCCGCATCGCCGACGGGCGATTCGAGGACATCCGTCCCTCCGGCGCGGACACCGCCAGGGCGCCGAGCGGCGACGACGGCGAAGTGGTTCTGGACGGACGCGGCGGCTACCTGCTGCCAGGTCTGTGGGAGAGCCACACTCACCTGACAGCGGTCGACATGTCCCTGCCGGAAGCCGAGCGGCTGCCGCACGTCCAGAGGACCCTGGCCGGCTATCTGGACTCCGGCATCACGTCGGTGTGCGATCTCGGGGGCTCGGTCACGCAGGGCCGCACGCTCCGCGAGGCCGGCCGGGCCGGCGGCACCGCGGCATCGCTGTTCTTCGCCGGACCGGTCTTCACCGGTGTCCAGGGCTGGCCCCTGTCGTTCCACGGCGAGCGTTCCATGGCCGTCGAAGTGGGCGATGTGAACGAGGCATATCGGCAGGTCGAGAAACTGCTCGATCAGGTCGACTTCGTCAAGTGCATCTTTGACGGAAGGCCCGGAGGCGGCGAGCGGATTCCCCTGGCCGCGCTCGAGGCGATCATCCAGACCGCGCAGGGCGCGGGCAAGAAGGTACTGGTCCATGTGGCGACAGGCACGGACCTGCGGGAGGCGGTTGCGGCCGGAGCCGACTGCATCGAGCACTCCTTCATTCCGGAGGATCCCACCGACGCGAGCGAAGCGGAGCAGATCGCCGCGCTGCTGGCCGAGACGGGAACGCTCTACTGCCCAACGCTTGTCACCTGGGAGCAGCTGGGCCGCAGCGGGGACCCCGCCTACCTGGACGAACTCGTCGCTGACGGCATCTCCTCGGCGGAGGACGCGGTCGCGATCGCGGCTCGGCCCACCTGGGGCATGCCGTTCCCCCACCACCCGGCCGACGAATCACAGACCCGGTTCGACTACGCCATGCGCACGCTGCCCCTCCTCCACGAGGCCGGGGTCAGGCTCGTCGCCGGAAGCGACATCGCGATAGGCGTGCCCACGCCTGGCAGCGCCCTGCTGCGTGAGTTGCAACTGTTCGCCAAGGCCGGACTGCCCCTGTCCGAGATCATCACCACGGCCACCGGTCGCGCCGCGGAGAAGATCGGGAAGCGGGAAGTCGTGGGCACCGTGACGGTGGGCGCCGTTGCCGACGCTCTGCTCCTGGACGCCGACCCGCTCGCGGACATCTCCCACCTGATCGATCCGCGGCGCCGCCGGGCCGTCATCAGCTCCGGCCGTCTCATCTCGTCGATCAACACCTGATCCCCACGTTGCGCAGGAGTTCCTGATGCCGAAAGACGTGCACGGCCCCAGGGTGACTGTGGAGGGCGGCACCGTGGAAGGCCGTTCGCGCGAGGGCACCGTCTCCTTCCTGGGAGTCCCGTACGCCGCGCCACCTTTCGGGGCGAACAGGATGCGGCCCCCGCGGCCGGTGGTTCCGTGGCAGGGCGTCCGCGACGCGGATCGCATGGGGCCGACAGTGCCGAAGGGGGACTACCCGCCTCCCTTCCGGCGGCTCTTCCCCGAAGTGGAGATCGAGGGGGAGGAGTGCCTCAACCTCAACGTATGGACGCCCGACCCCAAGGCAAGCGGCCTTCCGGTGCTGGTGTGGATCCACGGCGGCTCGTTCGCCAACGGCTCCAATTCCGTGGCGGCGTACGACGGGTCGGCCTTCGCGCGTAGCGGCGTGGTCTGCGTGACGATCAACTACCGGCTCACCGCGGAGGGTTTCCTCTTCCTCGACGACGGCCTGGCCAACCTCGGCCTGCGGGACCAGGTGGCCGCGCTGGAATGGGTGCGGGACAACATCGCCGCCTTCGGCGGTGATCCCGGGAACGTGACGGTCGCGGGGGAGTCGGCCGGTGCGATGAGCGTGGCCACCCTGCTGGCGATGCCGTCAGCGGCCGGGTTGTTCGCCCGCGCCATCACGCAGTCCGGCGCCGCCGCCAACACGCTCACCGCCGAGCAGGGGCTGGCGGTCGGCCGCCTGCTGGCCGAAGCACTCGAAGTGCCGGCCACCAGGGACGCCATCGCAGCCGTTCCGCAAGACCGGCTCAGGCATGCCGCCTCCGAGGCGGTTACGGAGGTCCAGCTCGGGACCGCCCCCGACACGTGGGGAAGCCTGGGCCTGAGAGGGCTGCCGTTCGCGCCGGTGGTCGACGGCACCGTCCTGCCGGCCCACCCGCTGGACGCCGCCCGCGCCGGGGCCGGAGCCCCGGTTCCGCTGCTGACAGGCTGGAACCGCGACGAGAATCGCTTGGGCCTCGTGGCCATGAACATGCTGGACGCGGTGGAGGAATCCACGCTGCTCGCCGGGGCGGCGGGCTACGGGCTCGGGCCGGAAGGGGTGGCGATCTACCGCGCCGCGCGCCCCGGCGCGACCCCCGGCGACCTGCTCGCGGCGATCGGCACCGACTGGTCCTACGCTCTTCCGGCCCTCCAGTACTGCGAAGCCCGCATCGCCGGGGACGCCGGGCCCACCTGGGTGTACCGCTTCGACCATCTGGAGCCCGCCGACAACCACGGCTTCGGCTCGTGCCACGCGACGGAGGTGCCGTTCGTCTTCCGGACGGAGAACCACGACAGCGTACGGGCCCTCATCGGAGACCAACCCTCGCCGACGACAGCCGCCACAGCACACGAGGCGTGGGTGTCCTTCGCACGGAAGGGCACGCCCGGCTGGGAGCCCTATGACATAACCCGCCGCACCACCGCTCTCATTGGGGAGAAGATTCGTGTGGTCGACGATCCCGCCCCCGACGAGCGTCACGCCTGGGGCGGCATTCGCTAGTGTGATGCGCCGGAAATTCGTCGGCCGTCTCGGGCGAGGTTGAGGGCGCCGAGTTCGTCGTCCGCTCCCCATCGGCCCCAGTTGTCCGGCAGGTCCGTATCACTGGTATCGGCCATGGTCGTGACCCGGAACTTCTTGAACTCAATGGCCCGGTGGCGGCGGTGGAGCTCGCTGATGTCGGTGTCGTCGGCGATGTTGAAGCGGAGAACAGACTGGCGATGCCGTGGCGCACATGGTCATGGGTACGCCGCTCGGGCATGCCCTGCAGCACCGGTTGGGACCGGTCCGGCGCCTGGATCTGGCTTTTCTCGTCCCACACAGCACCACCGCCTTCTGAGGCGGATGGTGATACAGGCCGACGACGTCTGCCCGGCTGGTCGGCCCGCAGCGCCGGCCACGGGATCGGTACGGCCAGTCTGTGAGTGCCGCGCATGGCGAGCTGACCGATCGGACTCGGCGTGGCCGAACCCTGGCCCCGACCAGTAGCCGTGAGGCCCGCGACGGCCGGTGGCTCCGCGGCTACGGGGGATTGACAGGCCGTGGCTACACGTCTGGGAGGTGGCTTGAATGGCATCGTGACCCCTTCGAACAATGATGCACTGGTTCCTGAACGCATTACCCCAGCCCGAGGCAGGAACGGCGATCGTGCCGACGTCATGTCGCACATGCGGCAGGTGGGGGACCCGCTCGCTGACGCCGTGATCGTCGAGTTCGACGAGTTCGGTCGGTCCGCCCGTAGCGCGCTCCAGCGCGGCCTCATCGAAGGCCGGGCGAGTGTGCCAGATGCTCCGCCGGCTGTCGACGCGTTGCTCGTCCACGTCGAGACCGTGCCTCACTGGGTCGCGTCGGAGTTGCTGGACGACGGGGACCGGACCTCGCTCGCCGTGCCACCGCACTGGCGCAACCTGGCCTTCTCCGGTGGCTCCCTGGCGCACACCTACAGTTCCCCGGCCATCGCGCGACTGCTCGTGGGCACGGGCCGATTGACCTCGACGGCTTCGCGCAGGCTCGCCGAGACCGGGCTGTGGAACGCTTCCACGATCCTTCCCGGCGGCCTACGGCACGGTGCGCCCGGCTACGTGCAGACCGTTCAGGTCCGGCTACTGCACGCACGCGTGCGCGCCTCGGCCATGTCGCACGGCTGGGACGCCGATCGGTGGGGAGTGCCGATCAACCAGGCCGATGTCGCGCGCACCTGGCTCGACTTCACCGTGGTGCCGTTCACCTTCCTGGAGGGTGTCGGCTACAGGCTCACTCCCGAGGAGCAGTCCCGCATGTACCGCTACTGGTGGTACGTGGGCCATCTGCTGGGCCTCGACGAGCAGTTCTTCCTCGACATCGAGGATCACGCACGAGCCGGTGAGCTGCTCGACCTGCTGGACTCGATCACGGCTCCGCCGGACGAGAACAGCCGCGCTCTGGTCGGGGCCCTGTTCGACGCTGCGACGGCGGCCCTCGCGGTGGTACCGGAGTCGCCGATGGCCGCGTCAGACTGGCGGGACCTTCTGAATGCTCTGGCCGGTCGTTATCACGGCAAGGACGCTGCCGCGTTGGGCATCCCGGACTCACCTCTCACGGCGATGCTGCCGCTGCTCGCGGCGGGGGAGGCGAAGGCGCGTCACTACCAGGCGCAGGTTCCCGGAGCCGTGCAGCAGGCGGTGGAGGACGGCATCCTCGCCGTACACGGGTTGCTCACCGCGCTCACCGATGGCAGCACCGCCTATCAGGAACATGTCGCGGCCCCGTGACGCTGGGCCGTTCACTTGATGAGGTCGCGGCCCGCGATCTCACCCTGACGAGCCTCGTGGAAGGGGTGGCGGACGTCGTCGCGGATTTCCCCGCGGGTGCGTAGTCGCGGAGCCTTGCCACAGGGTGACGGTCTGCTCTCCACCCACCGATGGGGCCCGGGCTGGTGCGGCGGCGGGCGATAGACAACAAGCCCGCCGCCGGCACCGACCGACGCCGCAGCTGCCGGCCGGTGATCGGGCTCGTTCATCCACTCCGCCGTCGACGACCACTCCCGCCTGGCCTACAGCGAGATCCTCACCGACGAGCGCAAGGAAACCGCCGCTTCTGGCAGCGGGCGAACGCCTTCTCCACTGCCCACCGGCATCACCGGCGAACCGGCCCTGGCTGACAACGGCTGTTGCTACGGAGTTGGACCGCCATTTTCCTCATGTGCGGTCCTGTCTCACGCGGCCAGCTGCCGGCGCAAGGCCTCCGCGTCGTGGACGTTCGTCATGTGCGTGAACCGGCCGTCACGGATGTGGTAGACGGCGAACTCAACGATTTCGAATGAGGCGCCGGAGGGCGCCACACCCAGCCACTCCTTGGCGGGCGTGCCGGTATTCAGCAGGCGTGCAGCCAGGTGGTCGCCATTCACGGAAAGCTCCTGAATCTCCCAGTGCAGGTCCGGAACCGTGTTCCCAAGATCAGTGAGCGCCGAAACGATCAGATCTGCCGTAACGGCGTCGCCGAAGTATGTGAGGTCGTCGCTGAGGAACTCACGAATGCTGGCGAAGTCGTGAGCATTGAGGGTCTCGATGTAGCGCGTGTAGAAGGCGCGCAGGTCAGTGTCTGACATGGTTCCTCGCTTGGTGGTGATCCAGCACCTTGCTGGTCACACCAGCTTCACCCAGCCCGATGTTACGATCCATAACATGTCGTCCAAAGTTCTTCACCGATCGTCCAGCGCGCCGACCGTGGCGCCCTCCGATCCCGTGGCCGACACGATCGGCCTCTTGCGACCTCGGACCGAGGCCCACCCCGGCCTTCATGCCGCAGCGCCTTGGGCGGTGCAGTTCGACGCCTTCGACTTTGTCAAGATCGGGTGCGCGGTTCGCGGCGCGTGCTGGCTGGTAGTGGAAGGACGTGAGCCGCTGTACCTGAAGGAGGGCGATTTCTACCTCCTGAAGTCTCCCGGGCCCCACTCTCTCGCCAGTTCGCTGACCGCGATGCCCCGACCCGGTCGAGAATTGTTTGAGAGTGCCTCGCAAGGCGTCGCACGGCTTGGCGCCGAGGCCGACGAGACCAACTACGTGTGCATGGCGTCTCTGTGGTTCGACGAGGCCAATGCTCCACTTCTGCTGGAGATCCTTCCCTCGCTTGTGCACTTGCCAGCGACGAATCCCCTGATTCGCCAAGTCGCCTACGTAACCGAACTGTTGGGGCTCGAGGTCGAGAGCAGAGCTGTAGGACGGTCCCTGGTCCTGGACCATCTCGCACAGATCATGTTCGTTCAGGTGCTCAGGGCACACGTCGCGCAAACCGACCAGCCCGCCGGATGGCTGGGAGCACTCAACGATGACGGAATCGGAGCGGCGCTGCGCGCCATGCATGCCGACGTCGCCCATCGCTGGACCCTTCGTGAGCTCGCGGCCATCAGCCATCTTTCTCGATCCGCTTTTGCAGCCAAGTTCAAGAAAGAGGTCGGCGTCGCGCCCCTGGAATATCTGATCCAGTGGAGGATGAGCCTCGCCCGTGACGCGCTTCGCCGTGACACGCGTTCCATCTCAGAACTGGCCTTCGCGACCGGATATGAGTCGGAGAGCGCGTTCAGTACGGCGTTTCGCCGTGTCGTAGGCGTCTCGCCGCGGGAGTTCCGCCACGGTGCACGGCGTGCTGCAAGCGCCTCCTCTGGCTTTCATCCGGAAGCTGCGTCTCAACCGATCATGGAACGTGTGGATCGAACGGAGTTCCTGGTCGGGTGATCTCCTGGCGGTACGCGCAGGGAAGGCAGGGCCCCCGGGACCGGAGCAGGCCGATTGCGTCAGCCACGGCATCCAGGAAACCGAGCGCCCACGACGCCCCCTGGACGATACGTAAAGTACTGCGGACTCTTTGTTATGGAAGATGTTCTTACTCTCTCTCAGTATTGATGTTGAACGAAACGGCATCGAGAGAGTGATCCTTTTCAACCTCATGTCTGTGCTGGTCGGCGGCCTACTGAGGGCTGAGCGCACCAGTCTGCCGGACATGGTCAGTGGAACTGACGGCCAGGTTGGAAAAGGCTCAGTTACGGAGATCCCCATGGGGCAGCTGGAAGGCAAGACGGCCGTCGTCACCGGAGGCAGTTCCGGTATCGGTATGGCCACCGCCTTACGACTGGCGGACGAGGGGGCGTACGTATTCATCACCGGGCGACGCCAGGACCAACTGGAGGCCGCCGTCAAAATCATCGGAACTGACCGGACCACCGCAGTCGTCAGCGACATCGGAAAGGCGGAGGAGCTAGACCGGCTCTACGACACCGTTCGGGCACGAGGCCGGAATCTGGACGTGCTCGTGGCGAACGCGGCGATCGGCTCGTTCGTGACGCTGGAACAAACCACCCAGGATCATTTCGACCAGACTTTCGCGGTCAATACCCGAGGCACGCTGTTCACCGTACAGAAGGCGTTGCCGCTGCTCAAAGAGGGAGCGTCGATCGTCCTGGTCGGTTCGACGGCCGCTGACCGCGGAATGGAGGCGTTCGGCGCGTACGCGGCGTCGAAGGCGGCCGTCCGGTCCTTCGCACGGACGTGGTCCGTCGAACTCAAGGGCCGCGGCATCCGGGTCAACGTGGTCTCTCCGGCATGGATCGAGACTCCCGGGATCACCACCACCTTCGGTGACGAGGAGACCTTCCAGGCCATCAAGGAGCATGTCGCCACAACCGTGCCCCGCGGCCGCATGGGCACGCCCGAGGAGGCCGCCGCAGTCGTGGCTTTCCTGGCCTCGCAACAGAGCAGCTACATCACCGGCGCGAACTTCTACGTCGACGGTGGCGCGAACCAGATCTGACCCCTCAGTCATGGATCGCAGCGTTCGCTGTAGTTCGTCGATCTCGTGCGACGGGTAACTGCCCGGTGCGAAGGCGGTGTTGCTCGACCTCCCGGCGGATGTCATTCGAGCCACCGGCCCCCGCGAGCCACCCACGTAGGCCCGCATCCGCCGCCGCAGGTCCCCGGCTCGGCGCTGATGCCGGAGAGCATCGCGACCTCTTCGCGCCGCAACCCGGGCATCCGCCGGAGGCCGAGGACGGGGACGCCGACCTGGTCGGGGGTGACAAGCTCACGCCCGGCCCCGAGGTGTGTCTGCCCCGGGTGTTCGGCTCTTCGGTCATGTCGTCCACGGTGACCGCGCACCCGGGCCGCGGGGTATGCCCTGCCACTACCAGTGTCAGCAGGGGTCTGGGTAGCTGCCCGCAGGGTGGCGAGAGTCGTGTCGGCGCTTGAGGTTCACGTTGCGGAAAGAGGTTCTCATGTCGCACGTTCTGGTCACCGGCGGGTCCGGTTTCATCGCCGGGCACGTCATCACTCAGCTGTTGGATCAGGGGCACACGGTGCGGTCCACTCTTCGTTCCCTGCGTAAGGAGGACGCCGTCCGATCTGTGCTGCGGGATGCCGGGGTCACCCGCGACCAGGCGCTGTCCTTCGTCGCGGCAGACCTGATGAAGGACGCCGGGTGGGCGGAGGCGGTCACCGGAGCGGATTACGTTATCCACCTTGCTTCCCCGATTCACGCCGGGAAGGTCAGGGACGAAGATGAGGTCATCGCTCCCGCGCGAGATGGTGCGCTGCGCGTGCTGCGCGCTGCGCGCAACGCCGGCGTGCGGCGTGTGGTGCTGACTTCGGCGTTCCACGCCGTCGGGTTCGGGCACGGGCACATCGATCATGTCTTCACCGAGGAGGACTGGTCGCCGCTGAACGGCCCGGGGGTCGACGTGTACGGGCGCAGCAAGATCCTCGCCGAGAAAGCCGCATGGGACTTCATCGCGCGGCAAGGGAACAAGCTGGAGTTGACGACGATCCTGCCCGTCGCCGTCATGGGCCCCGTCATGGGCGAGGACGTCTCCGGCGCGAACCACATCGTTCAGCACAGCCTCAATGGACAGATGCCGGGCTACCCGAACATGTTCGTCCCGATCGTGGATGTCCGTGATGTCGCTGCGGCGCACATCGAGGCCATGACAGCCCCCGGTGCGGCCGGTGAGCGTTTCCTCATCGGCACCGGCGAGCCGGCGATCGCGATGAAGGAGATCGGCGCGATCCTCAAGCAAGAGCTCGGCGAGAAGGCCACGAAGGTCCCGACCCGATCGATCCCGAACTTCGTCGTGCGGCTGACCGCGCTGTTCCGGGACGAATTCAAGTCCGTCGCAGCCGACCTCGGCTACGTCAAGCGGGTCTCCGTCGACAAGTCCCGCACCGTCCTCGGCATCACCCCCAGGCCCGCCCGCGAAGCGATCGTCGCTGCCGGCCGCAGCATGGTCAACCGCGGTCTGGCCAACTAACCCCCACCACGCACACCCAGGTAACCAGCATTTCAAGAGAACCATGATGACCATCGTGCTCATCACTGGCGCCGACAAGGGCATCGGCTTCGAGACCGCCCGCCGGCTCACCGACCTCGTCCATCCCGTGTGGATCGGTGCCCGCGACGCCCAGCGCGGCCAGGACGCCGCGGACGTGATCGGAGTGAAGTGGGTCCAGATCGACGTGACTGCCGACCACTCGATCGCCGCCGCCATGGCGACGATCGAGGCGGCGGGCGGGCCCGACGTCCTCGTCGACAACGCCGTCATCCCCCCGCACGAGCCGCTCGGTGACGACTGGTTCGACGTGTTCAACACCCACACGCGCGGCGTTGTCCGCACCCAGGCCGCCCTCCCACTCCCGCGCAACTCCGACAACCCCGGGGTGGTGAACCCGGCCTCCAGCCTCGGATCGTTCGGTGTCGTCACCAAACCGGACAAGACGCAGTCGCAGTTCGCCTCTGGGATCTACGGCACCTCGAAGGTCGCGGTGGCGATGCTCAGCCTGCGGTACTCAATGGCCGAACGCACGATCAAGTTCAACGCCGTCGAGCCCGGGTACACGAACACCGACTCCAAAGCCGCGATGCCCGGCGGCCATCCGGTCACCGACAGCGCCCGTGGTGCCGTCGAGCGGGTCCTGCTCCCCGCTGAGGGCCCGACCGGCACGCTCGTCGAAGACGGCGAGATCCTCCCGTGGTGACCCGCGGCCTCCCGCAGCCGGACGCAGCCGCACGGGCGGTCGGGTTCATCGGTCTCGGTGATCAAGATCTGCCGATGGCCACCGCCATTGCCCAGACCGGCCACACCCTCCACGTGTGGGCGCTCACGCAGGCGAGCGACGTCGTCCTCCTCTGTGGCCGCACCGACGAGGACGTCCTCATTGCCCCGCACTGGCGGCATGGCCTGCGGCAAGTGGGATGAGCCGGGTGACGTCTTCGCAGTTGCCACCGGTGAAGGGGGATGGCGTCCCGCGAAGTGGCGCGGAGACGTGGGACGGCCGACTCCGCGGATCACGACCGCGCCGGCATCGGTGCGGCGCTGGTGCTCGGGCGAGCACCAGCGCCGCTGTCGCGGGCGGCGTGGAGGTGGCCGACGATCACGATCCCTATGGTTGGGTCCTGATGGGCGCAGGGGTGTCGCTGTCCGTGGTCGCCATCGTCGCTGTCATGGAGGCGAGGAGGGCAAGCTTCTCACCGCTGTCCGTCTGTGGTGCGGGGTGGTAGACGACGAGCATCGCGCCCTCGGTGCCGCTGACGGCGAGTTTCTCGCGGTCGAGCTGGAGGGTCCCGACCTGTGGGTGGTGGAACGTGACGGTCGCCCCGGCGCGGGGGCCGACGTCGTGGCGAGCCCACAGGCGGCGGAACTCCGGGCTGACCAGGGTGAGTTCGCCGACGAGTTCGATGACCCGCGGATCGTCGGTCTCACCCCCGACCGAGTGGCGGAACCCGGCGAGCAGTCCGGCCGCGGCGCCTTTCCAATCCGCGAAGAGAGCTTGTTCCGCGGGGTCGAGGAAGACGTCGCGGAGTCGGTTCCCGCCGGCCTTGAGCCGTGGCGAGATCGCCGCGGCGAGCGGGTTGGCCACGAGCACGTCCAGGCAGCGGCCCTCGACGAACGCGGGGAACGGCAGTTCCGCGACGAGCCGTGCGGTGCTCGCCGGAATGGTCTCCCGCCGAGATCTCCGTCGCTTCCGGCGCGGTCGGGCCACCGCGAGGCTGAGCAGGTACGAGTCGTCCTCCATCCCGAGGACACGCGCGATCGACTCCAGCACCTGGGCCGATGGGTTGCGGTCGCGGCCTTGTTCCAGGCGCAGGTAGTACTCCGCGCTGATCCCGGCCAGCATCGCGACTTCCTCGCGGCGCAGTCCCGGGACGCGGCGGGTTCCGGTCACGGGAATCCCGACCTGCTCGGGAGTGACCAGCTCGCGGCGAGCCCGGAGGTACTCACCGAGAATGTTCGGTTCGGGGTTCATGCCACCCACGGTAGGCAGAGGGCGGCCGAACCTGCGTACTCCCTGCCACTACCAGTGTCGCGGGGAACCTGGTTCGCAGGCGTCGGCGTGCGAAACGTTGTTCCCGGCTGGCACATCGCAGTCGTTCACCGCGAGAGGAACGACCCGTGGCCCAGGAACGGGTCCTCGTCACCGGCGGGCATGCGCCCGGGGCGGGGCCCTGAGTTTCGTGACCCGCGCCTCCGAACGCGGCATCGCCCTCCGCACCGTGTGCGTTCAGACGCTGAAGAGCCACAGCGAACGTCAGAGCGAAGAACGGTCCGCAGCGGGCGAACAACGGCAGGCCAGTCAAGGAGCTCCTCGGGCATGCCCACAGAGGCGTCACCGCCAGCGTCTACGCACACGTCCGACTCCGCCTCCAGCACCAGGCAACCACCACACTCGGCGCCGTCCTCGGCATCGAAGAACAGCACCGGCCGCCCATGAGGGACTGTAAAACGAACGGCTCTGGCCCGCTCGGGGAGGTCGCTGGCAGGGGGCTGGGGACGAGCAGCGTGCGGTGGTGAGGATCGCCGAGCTCTGGCCGTGGCGCTGAACGTGTCGCACTGGCTTGGCGGTTCGGGCCTCATCCGCGGGGTCGTGCCTCGGGTGTCCACGCCGTGGCGGGGGCCTGGAGCATGCTGAGGGCCTGGCGGGCGAGGAGGCGCTCGGCGTCGTCATGGCTCCAGCGGCGGTCGACGACGAGCGTTCGCCATGACGAAGCCGTCGTCGACACGGCTCGGAACCTACCGCCGGGGCGCCGGGAAGGTGACCGAGACGGTGAGCCCGCCGTCCGGTCCCGGGCGGGCGGTGACGAGGGCGGCGTGTGCCTGGGCGATCGAGGCGACGATGGACAGGCCGAGGCCATGCCCGGTGGCGCCGGTGCGGTCCTGGCCGAGCCGGCGGAACGGTTCGAAGAGGCCGTCCACCTGGTCCGGGTCGATCGGGGTTCCGGTGTTGACGACGGTGAGGGTGCGGCCGGTGAGTCGGATCGACACGGTGCCGCCCGGCCGGTTGTAGCGGATGGCGTTGTCCACCAGATTGGTCACCAGGTGGCGCAGCAGCACCGGCTCGCCGAGGACCGAGGGCGGGCGGTCGGCGGTCAGCGCGAGCGACACCCGCGACTCCTCGGCCAGCGGCCGCAGTTCCCCGACGGTCTGGCGGGCGAGGGCCCCGAGGTCGCACTCGTCGACGACATCGAGTCCGAGGTCGCTGCGGGCGAGCAGCAGCAGCGCGGCGATCAGTCGCTCCGCGTCCCGGTTGGTGGTGAGTAACTCCTCGCGTATCTCTGTCAGTTCGGCCGGGAGTGGGTCGGCGAGCCCCACTTCGAGGCTGGTGCGCTGGGCGGCGAGGGGGGTGCGCAGCTCGTGCGCGGCGTTGGCGACGAAGCGGCGCTGGCTGTCGAAGGACCGCTCGAGACGGTCGAGCATGCCGTCGAACGTGTCGGCGAGCCGGTGTAGTTCGTCGTCGGGACCGGTGAGCGCGAGGCGTTCGTCCAGGTGTTGCTCGCTGATCCGGCGCGCGGTGTCGGTCATGGCGGCGATGGGCCGCAGGGCCCGGCCGGCGAGCCACCAGCCCATGGTGCCGGCGAGCAGGGCGAGCACCGCGAGCCCGATGCCGGACCAGAGCAGCATCTGGTGGAGGACGGTGTCCTGCACCACGCGCACGGTCTCCTCCACCAGCCGGAGGGCGATGCTGTCGCCCGGCCCGGCGGGTGGCGCGAGGGACGAAGGGGGGACTGGCTCGGCCGAGGTGGGGAACGCCCTGCCGAACTCCGCGTCCTGGGCGGCCGGTTCGTCATCGGGCGAGACCACCTCGATTCCCTGGACCTGCCGGGCGGTCCCCTGCCTGGCCAACAGCACCACGAAGGCGAGCAGGGTGACGCCGGCCAGCAGGAACAGGCCGGTGAACGCGGCGGTGAGCCGGACGCGGAAGGTGGGCCGGCGGAGTCGGCGCGGTCGGCTCAGCCGCACAGGCGGTAACCCTCGCCGGTATCGGTGGAGATGACGTCCCCGCCGCCGAGCTTGGCGCGCAGCCGGCTGACGGTGGTGCGGACCGTGGTGGTGCGGGGGTCGAGGTGCTCGTCCCAGACGGCGCGGACCAGGTCCCGGTGCGGCACCGCCGCGCCGCCGGCCGCCAGCAGCGTCCTCAGCACGGCGAACTCCTTGGGGGTGAGCTCCGTCGGCCTGCCGTCGACGGTGACCTGGTGCCGCGCGGAGTCGAGGACGATGCCGTCGTGCCGCAGCACGGCCGGCGCGGGCCGCGCCGCGCGGCGACTCAACGTCCGTACGCGGGCGACGAGTTCGGCGAAGTCGAAGGGCTTGGGCAAGTAGTCGTCGGCGCCGAGCCGCTCCAGGCCGTAGACCCGGTCCCGGAGTTCGCCGGCCGCCGTCAACAGCAGTACCTGTGGCCGCTCCGGCTGCCGGCCGAGCCGTCGGCAGATCTCGTCGCCCGTCAGCACGGGCAGGTCCCGGTCGAGGATCACCACCTCGTACTCGGTGAGTTGGCACATCCGCTCGGCCTCGTCCCCCGAGGTGGCGACGTCGACAGCCATGGACTGCCGGCGCAGACCGGTCGCGATGTTCCGTGCCAGTACCGGGTGATCCTCGGCGACCAGGACTCTCATGGGTCCGATGGCAGCAGACAGCCGGTTACGACGGGATAAGCATCCCGCCAGGAGGGGGCCGGCCCGCTCATGCCGATGCGACGGACCTTACGCCGCCGTAAACGGCGACCTGCTTCGCTCCGGCCCGTGAACTTCGTGAAACGCGCTGCTCTGAGCCTGCTGGCCAGGAAGGGCAAGACGGTCCTGCTGCTGGGGATCCTCCTGGTGATCTGTGCCCTGCTCCTCGGCGGCCTCCTGTTGCGGGGCGCGACCGCGCGGCAGGAGGCGGAGGCCCAGCGCCGGATCGGCGTGGCCGTCACGGTGCGCGGCGACGAGCTGACGACGGACGCGGCCGACCTGGTGGGCGCGGCGCCGCCGGTGGTGGCGTACAACCCGGTCCTGCGGGGCGTGACCGCGTCGCCCGGCCTCACCCCCGTCACCTCGGAGTTGCCCGAGCCACCGGAGGCGGCGGCGGATCCGGAGCGCAACGGGCTGGCGCTGGCCGGCGTCCGGGACTCCGGGCTGCTGCTCGCTTTCGCCAGTGGCCGTTCCCAGGTGGTCTCGGGGCGCGCCCTCACCGAGCGGGACGCGGGGCACCGGGTGGTCATGGTGGAGGAGCGGCTGGCGGAGCTGAACGGGCTCGCGGTCGGCGACACCGTCGAACTGGCCACCGCCGAGGGCGAGTACACCGTCCCGTTCGAGATCGTCGGTGTCCACCGGAGCCCGCGGGGGATTCCCGGGCAGTGGACGGCGCCCCGCGACCTGCCCGCGAACCAGCTGTACGCGCCGGTCGCGGCGGTCGTCGAACTCGGCTTCGGCGACCGGCTCAGCGAGGCGGTGTTCCGGGTCGAGTCACCCGAGGCGGCGCGGCCGCTGCGGGATGAGGTGGCGCGGGTGCTCGGCCCCGACGGTTTCCGGTTCGACGTCAACGACAAGGCGTACCTGGACCTGGTGCGGCCGATCCAGCGGGTCGGGGCCTTCGCCGGTGCCCTGGTCTGGCTGATCTCCGTGGCCGGCGCCGTGACGCTCGGCCTGATCGTGGCGCTGACCATCAGGGAGCGGCGCCACGAGATGGGGATGCTGCTGTCGCTCGGCGAGCGGAGGTGGAAGCTCGTCGGCCAGCACGCGGTGGAGGTCATGGCCGTCGCGCTGGTCGCGCTCGCCGTGGTGGCCCCGCTCGGCCTGCTCCTGGCGCCCACGGTCGGCGAACGACTCCTGCCGTCCGACGACGACGGCGTGGGGTCCGCCGAGGTGCGGATGGCGGCGGCCGACCTCGGCCGGGTCGCCGGCATCGGGCTCGGCATCTCGCTGGTGTCCACCGTCTTCCCCGGCCTCGGGATCCTGCGCCTCCACCCCCGTTCCATCCTCACCGACAGCGAATGACCGGAGCGCCATGAGCCAGAGCGACACGAGCAGCGCCGACATGACCAGAACGATCACGATCAGGGGCGACCAGCCATGAACTTCGTCAAGCGCGCGGCGCTGAGTCTGCGGTCCCGCGCCGCCAGGACCCTGCTCACCTTCGGGACCTTCGCGGCGATCTCCGCCATGGTCCTCAGCGGTGTCCTGATCACCTCCGCCACCGCCGACGCGGGCGAGGCGGCACGTCGCGGGGTCGGCGCCGAGGTCGAGTTGGGGCTCGACCCGGAGGCCCTGGCCTCCGGCGGCTCGCTCCAGGCGCCCGCCATCGGCGTGGAGACCCTGGACCGGATCGGCGCGTCCCCGCTGGTGGAGCGGTACAACTACACCTCCTTCAACGGCACTCGGCTGCTCGGCGGCGCCGCCCTCGTCAGCGAGGTTCCGCTCTACCCCGACGCGCCCGACACCTACACGCTGGTCCACGGCGTCCTCGACTCCGCGCTGCTGCCCGGTTTCAGCGACGGCACCTGGCGGATGCTCTCCGGCCGGCCGATCACCGCGGCCGACGGGGACCGTGACGTGGTGCTGGTCGAGGAGCGGCTGGCGGAGCTGAACGGGCTCGCGGTCGGCGACGCCCTCACGCTGACCGAGAACGACCCCGCGGGCGACCACCAGGCGGAGTTCACCGTCGCGGGGATCTACCAGGACCCGTCGGACGAGCCGGACACCGAGTTCCAGCAGCTGCCGGCTGATCGGCTGATCATCCCGGCCACGGCGCTGGCCCGCCTCAACCCGGGCGACGGGCCGGCGACCGTCCGGGCCGCCACCTTCCAGCTCCAGGGCCCGGAGGTGTTCGAGGAGTTCGAGGCGTTCGCCCGGGAGACCGCGGGCGCCCAACTCGACGGCTTCGCGCTCGGTCTCAACGACCGGGCCGTGGAGCAGATGACGGGCCCGCTGGAGTCCATCGCCCGGGCCGCGACAGCGGCGATGTGGCTGGTCGGCGTCGCCGGCGCCGCCGTCCTCGGCCTGCTCGCCGTTCTCGCCGTCCGCCAGCGCCGCCGCGAGTTCGGCGTGCTGCTCGCGATGGGCGAGCGGAAGTGGAAGCTGGTCGCCCAGCAGGCCGTCGAGGTCCTCGTGGTCGCGGCCCTGGCCGTCGTCGTGGTCTCGGCCGTCGCCGAGAGCCTGACGCAGCGGGCGGGTACCGCGCTGCTCCGGGACGAGGCGGCCTCGGCCCAGCGGGAGATCGACGCGTGGCAGCCGCCGTCTCCCGGCTCCACCGGGCTCGGCGAGGGCATCGACCCCGACGACGCGCCGGTCGAGAACGCGGACCCGATCGACGAGATCACCGTGCGGCTCGATCCCGCGGCCCTCTCCATCGTGGTCGGCGTCGGGCTCGGCGTCGGCCTGCTCGCCACCGCGATCCCCGCGGCCGCCGTGCTGCGGCTCAGCCCCCGCGCCATCCTCACGAAGGGCAACTGACCATGACCGCCTCGGCCGAAGAGCGGGGCACCGCCCCCTCGACCCCGCCCGTGCTCACGCTCTCCGGCGTCAGCCACACCTACCAGGGCCGGCGCCGTGGAACGCCCGTCCTCCGACACGTCGACCTCGACTTCGAACGCGGCGTCTTCCACACCATCCTCGGCCCCTCGGGCAGCGGAAAGACCACCCTGCTCAGCCTGGCCAGCGGCCTGGACCGCCCGACCGAGGGCACCATCCGCTTCGAGGGGCGTGACCTCGGCGAACTGGGCCTCGGCCGCTACCGCAACCGGCACGCCGCGACGATCTTCCAGCAGTACAACCTGCTCACCTACATGACGGCGGTGCAGAACGTCACCACCGCCATGGAGATCACCGGCGCCAGGCCCGCCGGAGGCGGCCGCCGGTCGCGGCACGCCCTCGAACTGCTGGAGAGGGTCGGCATCGACCGCGACACGGCCCGCCGGGGGGTGCTCCGGCTCTCCGGCGGCCAGCAGCAGCGCGTCGCCATCGCGCGGGCCCTCGCCTGTGACGTGGACATCCTCTTCGCCGACGAGCCGACCGGCAGTCTCGACGAGGAGACCGCGGCCGGCATCGTCACCATCTTCAAGGAGCTCGCCCACGAGCAGAACCGGTGCGTCGTGGTCGTCACGCACAACCAGGCGCTGGCCGCGGAGTCCGACCGGGTGCTGACCCTGCGACGTGGTCGGGTCACGGTGACGAGGGGGCGCGCCGGTGCCGCCTGACGCCACCCGCCGGCGGTGGCGGTCTCCGCCCGCGGCGCCTCGACCTGCCAGCCAGGGCCCTCCGCCCTCGCCCGTCGGCTTCGACTGAGCCCAGCCGCCTGGTTCGGACTGCTCTCGGACGGACGACCGACGGGCCGCCGCGGGGGCCGGCGTCCCGCTCGGTGCCGCAGGTCGAGGGTCAGTGGTCGGGCGAACCGGAGCCGGGGCCCGGTCCAGCCTGTGTGGCCGGCGCCGATGACCGCCGCGCAGACTCTGCCGTAGATGCGGGCGGCGTCCGCGTCGAAGGGGATCGGGCCGAACTCGTTCTCGGCGCGCTGGAGGATGTCCGTGCGCCGGGCGCGCCGCAGGGGAGCGGCCCGCCGCGCTGCCCCACGACAGGGGCCGGAATCCGTCCTTCGGGCCGTCCGTGTATGGCCTGGCGTCCCCCGCGGAGGGCATCTCGCCTGCCCCTGTGGGGGGATTGACAGGTCCCCCTTGAGGGGCAGGTCGGCTGCCCCGCCTGACCTACCGTTGGCTCGTGCTTTCCAGCCTCAGGCAGAACGTCATGGACCTGTTGTTCGCGGTTGTGATGACCGTTCTGGCTCTCGTCACGGTGGCCCAGACGGTCGACAACGGTGAGCAGACGTGGGCCATGGTGGTCGGGGCGTTGACGGTCGCGCCGCTCGCCCTGCGGCGGCGGGCCCCGGTCCTGACCGCCGTGGTGATCCTGCTCGGCCTGCTCCTCTACAGCCTGCTGGGCTACGGCAAACACCCCAACGGCGGCGTCGGGATCGTCATCGCGATGTTCACCGTGGCCATGATGCGGCCCCGCCCGGTGGCCCTGGCCCTGTGGTTGGCGTCGGCTGCCGTCAGCGCGGTCACGTTCTTCACGGCCGCCACGGACGAGGTGCCGTGGTCCCGGGCCGTGCAGGCGCCCTTGATGGTGCTGGCCGGAGGGTGGTTGCTGGGGGAGTTCGCGAAGCACTGGGCCGAGCGTGCGGAACGGCTCGCGGACGAGGCGGCGCGGGAGGTCGAGCAGGGCATCGCCCGCGAGCTGCACGACGTCGTGGGCCATCACATGGCGGTCGTCTCGGCGTACGCGGGCGTCGCCGAGCAGGTGCTGGACCGTGATCCGGCGACCGCGCGCACCGCCATCGCGACCGCGGGGAACTCCAGCCGCGAGGCGTTGGTCGAGATGCGGCGCATGCTTCAGCTACTGCGCTCGGCGGAGGCGGGAGCGGAGGCCGCCGCCCGCGCCGCCGGGGACGGCGCGCCCGGGCCGGGGCTCGCGTCGCTGGACGATCTTGCGGACCGGGTGCGTGGCGCGGGCGTTCCCGTGGACGTCGCGGTGACCGGACGCCCGCGCGCTCTGCCGCCCGGCCTCGACCTGTGCGCGTACCGCGTCGCGCAGGAGGCCCTGACCAATGTGGTCAAGCACGCCGGCCTGGCGGCGGCGAGGATACACCTGGACTACGGAGAAGAAATGCTGTCCATGATGATCAGTGACACGGGCACCGGTCCTGGCGCCGCCGAGTTCCCGGTCGTCTCCTACGGGTTGCGCGGCATGCGGGAACGCGCGGCGCGCCACGGCGGCCTGCTGCTCGCGGGCCCCGGCGCCGATGGCGGGTTCGAGGTCACGCTCTCCCTGCCCATCGGCGAGGCTGCGTGACCACCCGCGTCCTCGTCGCCGACGACCAGGCACTGCTGCGGGCCGCGCTGGTGACCCTGCTGAACGCCGCCCCGGGCCTGGAGGTCGTGGGCGAGGCGGCCGATGGCGTCCAGGCGGTGGAGCTGGCCGCGGAACTGCGCCCCGACGTGATCACGATGGACATCAGGATGCCCGTCCTCGACGGCGTCACCGCCACCCGCCGGATTCTCTCCGCCGCCGGGGACGACGCGCCTCGCGTGCTGATGCTCACCACCTTCGACCTGCCCGAGTACGTCTACACCGCGCTCGGGGAGGGCGCCGCCGGCTTCCTCCTCAAGGACACGCCGCCCGACCGGATCGTCGCCGCCGTGCACACCGTCGCCGCGGGCGACATGCTCATCGCCCCCGACATCACCCGCGACCTGGTCGAGACCTACGCGCGGCACCACCGGTCCATCGCCCGCGCGGACCGTCCCGACACCCTCACCAACCGCGAGACCGAGGTGCTGCGCCTGGTCGGCAAGGGTCTCAGCAACGGCGAGATCGCCCGGCAGCTCGTGCTGAGCGAGTCGACCGTCAAGACACACGTCAAGCGCCTCATGGGCAAGCTCGGCCTGGCCAGCCGCGCCCAGGCGGTCGTCGTCGCGTACGAGACGGGCCTCGTCACGCCCGGAGAAGCGGGCACGGGTTCAGCTTCGGCGCCGTAGCAGTCGGCAGGGCGGGTGACCTCCCTCCCAGGGGGGCCTGTCAGTTCACCCCACAGGGGCAGGCGAGATGCCCTTCGTGGGGGGACGCCAGGCCATCCGTCACCCGTCTAACGTCCTGGGAAGCACCGGTCGAACGACTCCTTGACGGTGCCCGAAGATGCGGACTTGGGGGAATGGATGCGTAGCTCATTTCCGGGGACCGACGTGCACACGGCCGTGACGGGCCGCCCTGTCCCCGGAGGGCAGGGGCAGCGCGGGCGGCCCGAAGGACGGATTCGGGTGACCGTTCACGCACCGGACCCGATCTCCCGGGAGGGCGCGCGCGGCCAGCTGCGCCGGCGCCCCGAGATCGAGCTCCGTGAGGAATCCGAGACCGAACCCGGCACGGTGGCCCTCCTCATCAGCGATGTCCTCGACGACGCCGCCGTCACCCGGCTGCGCCGGCTCATCAACGGTGGGCGGACCCGCGCCGTGCTCGTGGTGGGCTCGCTGCGCGATGCCAAGCTCCTCGACGTGCTCGGCTGCGGCATCGGCGCCATCGTCTGGCGCCACGAGGCCACCGAGGACCGCCTGGCGCGGGCGGTGATGGCGGCGGCGCGCGGCGATGGTGAGCTGCCCGCCGACCTGCTCGGCCGGCTGATCGACCAGGTGAACGTGCTGCACGGCGTGGCGGCCGCCCGGGCGGGTGCGCCCACCTCGGGTCTCTCGCCGCGCGAGGTGGACGTGCTGCGGCTGGTCGCCGACGGCCTCGGCACCAGCGAGATCGCCGCCAAGCTGTCCTACTCGGACCGCACGATCAAGAACATTCTGCACGAACTGTCCACGCGGCTGCACCTGAGGAACCGGGCGCACGCGGTGGCGTACGCCCTCCGCGAGGGCTACATCTGACCGACCGGACGACAGAAACGGAAGCCTGACGGTGATTCACGAGGTGGACGAGGTCCTCAAGGGGCTGCTCGGCGGCGGGGCGCTTACCGGCTCCGGCATCGAGGTCTCGTTCGACGCGCCCACCCGCGACTGGGCGGCCCGGCGCAACGCGCCCGCGATCAACGCGTACCTGTACGACCTGAGGGAGGACGTGAAGCGCCGCCAACGGGGGCACGCGGCGGTGCGCGACGACCGCAACCTGGTCGTGAAGCACCGCCCACCGCCGCGCTGGTTCCGGCTGTCGTACCTGGTCACGGCGTGGACGAGGCGGACAGAGGACGAACACCGGCTGCTGTCCGCCGTGCTGGCCACGCTGTTGCCCCGCGAACTGCTGCCCCCGTCCGAACTCCCCGGCGCGCTCGGCGCGATGGGCCTGTCGGTGCAGATGACGGTCGCCGGCGTCCACACGGAGTCCCGATCCCTCGCCGAGATCTGGTCCGCCCTCGGCGGCGAACTCAAGCCGTCCATCGACCTGGTGATCGTCGTCCCCTTCCCCGGCTACCCCGAGTACGACGCCGGCCCGCCGGTCACCGAGGGCGCGGTGGTCCGCGCCTACCGCATGGACGAGCCCGAGGCGGCCCCCGACGAGCGCGCCCACCGGCCCCACCAGGTGGCGATGGCACGGCGGTCCCGGGGAGCGAACAGGTGACCACGGACGCCGTGACGCCACCGGAGGACGGCGGCCCCGCCCCGGACGGCCGGGGGGACGTCGACCCGGCCGCCGCGCTCCTCGCCCGACTGGCCCGGCTGTGGGACCGGGTCGCGTGGCTGGTCGAGGACCGTTCCGCCGACGACCCGACGGCCGGCGACCCGATGCGCGGTCTCTACCTGTCCGAGGACGCCGTACGGCATCTGCTGCACACCGCCCCCACCGCCGCCCAGGGCGCCGCGCCGGGGCCCGACTGGTCCGCCCCTCCCGACGCGGGCGGCGACCGTCTTGGCATGCTCACCCAACGGTTCGGTCTCACCGAGGTCGACATCGCCGTACTGCTCATCGCCGTCGCCCCGGACCTCGACCGCGCCTTCGAGCCGCTCTACGGCTACCTCAACGACGACGTCAGCCGCCGCCGGGCCACGATCGGGCTCGCGCTCGACGTGTGCGGGCTGCCCGCGCACCTGGCGGCGGCCCGCGCCCGGTTCCACCCAGCGGCGCCGCTCGCCGCGCTGGGCCTGCTCGCCGTCGAGGAGCCCGAACGCCCCTTCCTCGGCCGCTCGCTGCGCGTGCCCGACCGCGTCGTGGCGCACCTGCTCGGCGACGACACCCCGGACGCGGTGCTCGCCGCCCACCTGCGCCCCACCCCGGAGCCGGCCGCCGCGTACCCCGACGACGGTCTCGCCACCAGGCTGTCCGCCCGCCTGGCTCGCGGCCCGGCCGTCGTCTACCTGCGCGAGCACCGCGAGGGCGACGGGCTGGCCTGCGCCACCGCCGCGCTGGGCGGCGGAACCCTGGTCTACGACGGCCCGCCCGAGGAGGTGCCCGCCCTGCTGCGCGAGGCCCGGCTGTCGGGACGCCCCATCACCGTGTCAGGACTGCCGGACGAACCGGCCACACTGCTACGAGAGCTGACCGCACAGCAGGACGTCTCCGTGCTGCTCACCGACCCGCGCCCGTACGATCCCCGCTGGTGCGGGCGGGACCCGCTGGTGCTGGAGGCGCCCCGGCGCGGCGCGGGGGACGCGGCGGCCTGGGCGGCCGCGCTCGGCCTCGCGGCCGGGGACGAGCCGGGGTTCGACCTGGCGGCGACCGTCGCTCCCTACCACCTGGGCGGCGAGGGTGTCGTCCGTGCCGCGCGGGCCGCCCGTGCGCTGGCCGATCTCGACGGCACCCCACTCACCGCCGCCCACCTGCGGCGCGCGGCCCGGCAGCAGTCCGCCTCCGGGCTCGAACAACACGCCCGCCAGATTCGGCCCGCCGTCGACTGGAGCGACCTGGTTCTGCCTGCCGGGCCGCTGTCCCAGCTGCGCGAGCTGGCGCTGCGCGCCCGGCACCGCGACCGGGTGCTGGGCGAGTGGCGGCTGAGCGCGGGCGGCGGCCGGGGCCGGGGCGTACTCGGGCTGTTCGCGGGCGAGTCCGGCACCGGCAAGACCCTCGCCGCGGAGGTGGTGGCGGCCGAACTCGGCCTCGACCTGTACGTCCTGCAGTTGTCGTCGGTGGTGGACAAGTACGTCGGCGAGACCCAGAAGAACCTCGAACGCGTCTTCACCGAGGCCGACCGCACCGACGCAGTGCTGCTGTTCGACGAGGCCGACGCGGTCTTCGGCAAACGCTCCGAGGTGAAGGACTCCCACGACCGCTACGCCAACATGGAGAGCGCCTACCTGCTCCAGCGTCTCGAGTCCTTCGACGGCATCGCCCTGATGACGACCAACCTGCGGGCCAACATCGACGAGGCGTTCACCCGCCGGCTGGACCTGGTGGTCGACTTCCCCTTCCCCGACGCGGAGCAGCGGCTGGCGCTGTGGCAGCACTGCCTGGCCCGCGTGCCGGGCGCCGAGGACGCCGACCTGAAGGAACTCGCCTCCGGGTTCGAGCTGGCGGGCGGCGCCATCCGCAGCGCCGTGGTCACCGCCGCCTACCTCGCCGCCGGGCGGGGCGGGACGGTCACCGAGCGCGACCTGCTGGAAGGGGCCCGCCGCGAGTACCGCAAGGCGGGCCGCCTGGTGCCGGGCGAGTTCACCGACGCCTGGTAACCAGGCACGGGCCGCCCGCCCCGGGCCTCACTCGTTTTCTCCCTCGTCGTCGAGCGGCCTGAGGATCTCCCACTCCTGGTCGTCGTCCTCGAGACAGGTGTAGATGGCGAGTGGGGCCTCCGGCTCGCGGGTCAGGCCGTTCACGTCCAGGCACAGGCCGTTGCTGGCGAAGTTGCGTATCCAGAAGCGGTCCTCGCCCCGCTCCTCGAGCCACCACAGCTGGTTGTCGTCCGTCGTGCCGTCGCAGTCGTGCTCCGTGATCCGCGTCCGGCTGGGCGTCCCACCGGAGCCCGGCAGGTCCATGCACAGACCGTCCGTCGCGTTGACGATCTGGAAGAGCGGCCGGCTCTCCGGCCCGCCCTCGGGGTACATGACCTCCAGGTGCCACAGCTGGTTGTCGCCCTCGACGGTGCACGTGGCCTGCTGCACGACGGCACCGATCTCACCCCGGCCCCGTCCCGGCACGTCGGCGCACCGCTCGCTGTACACGTTGCGCAGCATGACGTCCCTGGCGGGCACGACGGAGTCCGGCTCCTCGAGTGGTGGCGCGCCTCCGCCACCACCCTCGCCCTCCGGCTCCGGCTCTGGCTCCGGCTCCTCTTCCTCCGCCGGCTTCTCCTCCTCCGGCTCCTCGGTGGGCTCGGGCGGCGCCTCGGTCACCTCCGGCGTGGGGGCGGGCGGCAGGACGTCGCCGGCCGCCGCCGGACTCGCCGTGGCGGCGCTGGTGACCCTCGGCCGGTAGGCGAACCACAGCACCAGGAACATGATGGCGAGGGTCAGCAGGATGCCGAAGACGGTGGCGAGCCAGCGGGGCACCACGCCGAGCTGGTGGTAGGTGCCGTCCACGGGCAGCGGTTCGGTGCCCGAGCGCTGCACCGCCAGGGTGTACGGCCGCTCCTCGCTGGGCCCGACCCAGGTGACCTGCTCCGGCGACAACCGTGCCTTGACGAAGGCGGCCCGCCCCGGCTGGATCTGCACGTTGGCCGGGTGGATCTCGTAGCTGAGCTGGTCGCCGTTGTCGCTGCCGCTGATGGAGGCGGTGAGTGGGGTGTTCCCCAGGTTGTCGACGGCGAGCCGTGGCTTGCCCCGGAAGCGGCCCCGCACGGTGACCGGCACCAGCTCGGCCCGTACCTCCGTGAACGGCAGGATGGTCAGGTTGCCCTCGGGGACGGTGACGGCGTCCGGGTGCTCGGTGGGCGTGATCCGCACCGCGTACGGGTTCGGCCCCGCCGTCGCGTCCGGCGACCGGGGCGGCGCGAACGTCAGCTCCACGGTCCCCGTCGTCCCCGGGTAGAGCCGCAGCGTCTGCGGCTCCACCCGGGTCCAGGGCGCGATCTGCCCGACGGGTTCGAAGCGGTACTCGTCGACGACGTCACCGGTGTTGCGTACACGCAGCCGCACGCGCGTGCTGTCCCCGGCCTCCACGGTGGCGGAGGCGGGTTCGAGGGAAGTCCACAGGCTCACGCGCCGACGCTAGACCGGGCGGCGGCACCGGATCAGGAGCCTTCCGTGCACCGCCCGGCCGCCGCAGGGCCGGAATCGTTGCCCCCCGGGGCGGCGGCGGCCCTGAGACCCGCTCGTATCGCGCTTGGCGATGGGCGATGTCAGGGCCGGTGGGCCGGCCGCGGGTCAGCGGCGGTTGCCTGGCAGGTACTCCTCCGGGAGACGCGCCGGGTAGACCGACGCGAACGCGCCGTCGCTCTGCTCGCGCTCCCTGACCTGGATGCGTTCGGGTGCGATGCCGAGGGCGATCATCTCGTTCCTCACGGTCTCGGCCCGCCGGCCCGCCAGGCCCCTCACCGGGAATCTCGAACCGCGGGAGTGCCCTTCGACCACTATCGGCGCGTTGGAGTGCCGCCATCCCGCCGCGGCCCGCTCAAGGGCGGCGACGCTGTGGCCCTGCAGGACATTCGAGCGCTCCTCGAAGTACAGGCGAGGGACGCTGGTGGTGACGACGGTCATGGCGTTGAGCGCGGTGCCACGGTTCTTGTTGTGGAAGCCACGCCTGCCTTGCTGTGCGTACATCGAGAAGTACCACATGCCGCCCAGCGCGGACCTGGTCTCCCGCTCCAGCAGCTCTCGGGCCACCCGATCCGCGTGCGCCCGGGGCATCCTTCGTCCCGGGTAGGCCTCCGCGTAGGCACGGCCGGTCTCCTGGGCCGCCGCGCGCAGCACCTCCTCCATCAGCGAGTTGCGGTTGTAGTTCTCCAGGGTGATCTGATCGCGGCGATCGCTGCTCTCGGCCACCACCGTGGCGTAGTGGTAGACCCAGATCCGGCCGGTGGGCTCCCTGTCGCGGGCGAAGTCGAAGTTCGCGGGGACACCCGGGCGCGGCTCGGCGGCGATGGTGTGCGTGGTCAGTGCCTCGCCGACCCGGGCTATGGCGTTCTCGTTGATGCCGATGCCGCGCTCGTATTGCCGGAGCCGCCGCTGGCCCTGGAGTGTGCCGTACTGTTCGCCGGGAGCCGTCGCCGGATCGGGGCCCTGAACCTCCCATGCCGCCTCCCGCGGAGTGGCCGGCGGCCGGTCCGAAGCCAGCGCGGCGGCGAGGCGCGGCAGCCCGGTGGCACCTCTGGGGCCGATTTCCGCCGTGACGCTCGAGCCGCCCTCACCCCGGAAGACCGCATGGCCCAAGGTGCCACCGACCAGCCGCTGAGCGACCTCCACGCACTCGTGCTGGGCCAGGTGCATGAACCTCTGGAGGACGACGTCGTCGAGATCAGTCGCGATCCGGGGCCGAACCACCGTGAGCCGTTCCCCATGGGAGTTGGTCAGCGAGTGGCCGCCCTGGCCCAGTCGGATGTAGCTGCCCGCCTTCGCCAGTGACTGGTTTGCCGCGGTCACGACGTTCGGAACGGCGTAGAACTCCTTCGCCATGCCGGCCGCGTTCATGGCTATCGTCTCGTCGTCGGACCAGCTCAGGGTGACCGGCCCCCGCACCGCGGCGGTCCGTTCGAGATCGGCCTGGAACTGTCCGTCCTGGTCGAGCCAGACGGAGACCTCCATGCTGTTCTCGGCGAAGGCCGGCAGCTGGTCCCCTGACCTTCTGTCGAAGCGGGTCCTCGCCGGGGTGGGATCGGTGTCGTCGTACCGCTGGACGTGGTGGACGTGGTGGCCGTGGGAAGTCACCGCCTGGTGATCGGCGGTGCGTTGGACGTCCCTCTGGACGCCGGGGATGCCGACGGGCGCGGACAGCCCCTGGTCGGTTGGTGGGAGCGGGGCGCGCATGACGCGGTCGGCGACCGCGTCGGCGGACCGCTCGAAGCTGTCGTCCACCTCGGAGACGGACACACCATCGCCGTGGTCGGTGCCCGTGACCGGACCCCGACGCTGCTGTCGGTAGTGCTCCAGCTCGTGGGCGAGCACCTGCTTGTCGCCTACCGCCTTTCTGCTGAGGACGATGTGCGGGCCCGAGGTATAGGCCACGGCGCCCAGCTCGGCCGCCGAGCGGTCCGCCTCCGCTCCGGTGTGCAGCTGCACCGGGCTGAAGCTCTCCCCACCGAAGCGCTGTTCCATCTCCTGTCGCAGACCCGGTTCGATTGATCGGCCAGGCCGGCGCAGGACATCGTGCACCGTCAGGCGCTGCACGGGTCGGGCCGCTGTCCCCTCCTGCCCACCGCCGGGCCCGTGGTGGTGCTCCTCCCGGTCGTCGCCGCCCTGTGCGGACCGTGACCGCTGGATCATCGCCGCCACCGCCGCGTTGCCCGCAGCGCCCTGAAGCGCCATCAGGTCGGTGGCGCCCGTCGCCCCCTTGGCCGCTGGCGCAGCGGCGGGCTGCCGTTGCGGGGGCCGGCCGGAACGGCCTGCCTTCTGCTCACCCTGATGTTGTTGGCGGAGCGTCATGACGTCCCTTCACCTGGACTGCTTACCGACCCCGTGTCTAGTCCGCGCGGTCGACCAAAGCCAGGGTCTCGGGGGCAGACACCGGCGCGTGCGGGCCATGACGGCGCCCACGGTGCGCCCACACTCCATGCACGCCCCCGGCCGAAGGCCCCGCGAAGGGTGGCGATGGTCGGGACGGTCACACCTCGCCGCGGTAATAATTCGGACGGGAACCACGTGACCTCCCGCCGAACCTGCGTCGCCTCCTGGACTGTGGCCTGAACTTGATCCACCTGACATCGTGATCCGGATCATGCTTCCACAGCACAAGCGGAGCGTTTTCATTGGGATAGAAAGACACTTCGGTGTTGGCGGCCCAGACGCTCATACCGAGCTCATCGGCCGCCTTCTGGGCTATGCCACCGTCGACGCTTCCGGCCAAGCAGGCACCCAGAACAACGCATCCTCCAGGTTGGGACCGAATCTCGTTGAAGCTGTTGCGACGTCCCAGTTCGCTGGCCAGAACCTGTGCGTCCTGATGGACTTCCGGCGATTCCTCCGCGTCGTCCCGATGGAACTGCAACGCCTCTGCGTTTCCATGGTTATTCGTGACATAGACGGGGTTGCCGGCCCAGGGAGCCCTTTCGTATGTCACGGCACCTGTGTCGGCATCCATAATTCCTATCATGTCAACGCTGCGATAGTTCCACATGCCGGCACCTTCGGCGTGCTCTTCCCTGGAAAGGAACGAACGTCCATGAAGCCCCGGAATCCCTTGACTGACATACCGTGACCGGGAGGACCTGCCGAAACCAAGTGGCATGCGCTGCACCGAGGCTGCGGCGTGCGCACCGGAAGTACCGGGCCTCGACAGGCGACGGTCATCCGCGACCGCACGGGCGACGGCCTGGTTGCCGGCAAGCCGTTGCAAGGTCGCCAGTCGCACGGGCAGTGTGGCAACCGGGGATGCGAGGCTGGAACCGCCAAGCGCCGGCGGCGCCTTTGTCGACGGGCGCACCGGCTTGGTCGACGTGGCCGCTGGTCCACCGTGCTGATCCTCTCGCGCGTGCATAGACGCCCTTCGTGTGCCTGGGCCGTGGTACAGCCTCGTTGATGGATGTGCGGGGGTGCGGAGAGATCCGAGATCGCCTGCCACGGAACTACGTCCCGTGTACTCCGCGCGGTCGACCGATGCCAGGGCCTCAGGGGCAGACAGCGGGCGCGCGCGGGCTGTTCGGCGCCGCACAGTGCGTGCCCACGCGCACGCGGACCGCGCCCCCCCACGCGTGCCCCGTCACGGTCGTCCGCTGTCGCGTCCAGCCCCGCGGGGCAAGCCGACTTCCCCGGGGGGCACGGGCAGTGCCCCCCGTCAGAGACCGGCGGACGTTTCAACCGCCGAAGGCGGGAGCGAAGGTGGAACGGTTCCGTCCCTCTCCAAGGAAGAACGAGGAGAAGCATGCCCTCGTACCTGTCGCCCGGCGTCTACGTCGAGGAGGTGGCCAGCGGCGCACGCCCGATCGAGGGAGTGGGCACGTCGGTGGCGGCCTTCGTCGGCCTCGCACCGATCGGCCCGCTGAACGAGCCGACGCTGGTGACCAACTGGACGCAGTACGTCGCGGCCTTCGGTGACTTCACCGATGGGTACTACCTCGCGCACTCCGTCTACGGCTTCTTCAACAACGGCGGCACGGCGGCCTACGTCGTGCGGGTCGGCGGCTCGCCCGAGGGTGCCGCCGCGAACGGCGCGGCGCCCGCCGCCGTCACCGGCTCCGGCGCGACCAGCCCGGCCGCGCTGCCGCCGAGCGAGCCGAAGCAGCTCGGCACCTTCACGGTCACGGCCACGGGGCCCGGCGACCTGAGCGTCGAGGTGGCCGACCCCGAGGGCGACGGACCCGCCGAGCGGTTCAAGCTGATCGTCAAGGACGGCGGCAAGACCGTCGAGAGTTTCGACGTGACGGCGAAGAAGGGCAACCGCAACTACGTCGTCACCCAGGTCAAGGAACGCTCCCAGCTCATCGAGGTGGCCGAGGCCGCGCCGGCCGGGCAGCTCGCCCGCCCGAGCAACCAGACCGTCGCGCTCCCGGCTTCGGCGCCCGCGGCGCCCACCGGGGACGTCGAGGCGCAGCAGCCGGGACCCGCCCAGTACCTCGGCGACTCCGCCGACCGGACCGGCTTCGGCGGCCTGGAGGCCGTGGACGAGGTCTCCATGGTGGCCGTGCCCGACCTGATGGCCGCCTACCAGAGCGGCGCGATCGACCTGGAGGCCGTCAAGGCGGTCCAGCTCGGTCTGATCGCGCACTGTGAGCTCATGGGCGACCGGGTCGCCATCATCGACCCGCCGCCCGGCATGAACGCCCGTCAGATCCGGGTCTGGCGCCAGGAGACCGCGGGCTACGACTCCAAGTACGCCGCCCTGTACTACCCGTGGATCAAGACCTTCGACCCGGCCACCGGACAGGCCCGCACGGTGCCGCCGAGCGGCCACATGGCCGGCGTCTGGGCCCGCAACGACGCCGAGCGCGGCGTGCACAAGGCGCCCGCCAACGAGGTGGTGCGCGGCGCGGTCGACCTGGAGCTCCAGATCACCCGCGGTGAACAGGACCTGCTCAACCCGATCGGCGTCAACTGCATCCGCGCCTTCCCGGGTCGTGGCATACGCGTCTGGGGCGCCCGCACCCTCTCCTCCGACCCGGCCTGGCGCTACCTCAACGTCCGCCGGTACTTCAACTACCTGGAAGAGTCGATCCTGCTGGGCACGCAGTGGGTCGTCTTCGAGCCCAACGACCACAACCTGTGGGCCCGGATCCGTCGCAACATCTCGGCGTTCCTGGTCAACGAGTGGCGCAGCGGGGCCCTGTTCGGATCCCAGCCGGAGCAGGCGTACTACGTCAAGTGCGACGAGGAGTCCAACCCGCCGGAGTCCGTCGACCTCGGCCGCGTCATCTGCGAGATCGGCGTCTCACCCGTGAAGCCCGCGGAGTTCGTGATCTTCCGGCTCGCCCAGTTCTCCAGCGGCAGTGCGGAGCTGGAGGAGTAGCTCCGCCCCTCACCCGAGGTGCACCGCACGAGTCGTGAGCCCAACTAGCCAGGAATCAGGGAAGAGATGAGTCTCCAGGAAGCCGACAGCCTTACATCACACGCGTTCGCCCTGCAGATCGACGGCGTCCAGGTCGAGTACCTGCAGGAGGTGAGCGCCCTGGACATGGAGCAGGACACCATCCAGAGCCCGCAGAACTCGGCCAGCGGCCAGCCGACGATCAGCATCCTGCCGGGCACGCAGAAGAGCGGGACGTGCACCGTCGTGCGCGGCATGACCGAGTCGGAAGCCTTCACGCAGTGGATCAACCAGTCGCTCGCCGGCCAGATGTCCGTCGCGCGCAAGAACGCGTCGATCGTGATGCTGGACTACGAGCGGAACCCCGTGAAGTACTACCACCTGCGCAGGGCGTGGTGCAGCAAGATCGCGAGCAGCACGCTGAAGGCGGGTGAAGCGGCCATCGTGTCCGAGACCGTGACCATCGTCTTCGAAGAGCTGGTCATCGAGTGATGAGGCGCACGATCGCCAAGGCGTCCGGTGGGGGTGCGACCGCGACCGGCCCCGACCTCGCACCGGAGCCGCCGGCCGCTCCCTCCCCCGACGCCGCGGCCGGCGGCACGCCGGCGCGGCTACAGACGGAGTTCCCCTTCCAGCTGCCGCGCGGCTACGTGGACGCGCAGGGCACGGTCCACCAGGACGGCGTGATGCGGCTGGCGACGGCGCGCGACGAGTTGGTGCCGCTGCGGGACCTGCGCGTGCAGGAGAACCCGGCGCTCCTGTCGGTGGTGCTGCTGGGCCGGGTCATCACCCGCCTCGGCACGGTGCCGGTCGTGCACGACGGCATCGTCGAGGGCATGTTCGCCTCCGACCTGGCGTTCCTCCAGGACTTCTACCGCCAGATCAACGCCGAGGGGCACACCCGCGCGTCGGTGGCCTGCCCCCACTGCTCGGAGCCGTTCGAGGTGGATCTCGGCGGGGGCCGCCTGGGGGAATCGTGACGTACGCGACTGACCGACTGCACGAGGAGATCGCGTACGTCGCCTACCACTTCCACTGGGGCCTGGACCAGATCCTGGACCTGGAACATCACGACCGCCGCCGCTACGTGGAGCAGATCGCGTCCCTGGTGACGCGCGCCGGGACAGAGGGGTGACACGTGGGGTTCCTGGACAGGTTCAGGGGCGGCGGCCGACGGCGGGGCGGCGGCGCGGAAGCCGGTGCCGGCGCGGAAGCCCCTGGCCGTGCCGGTGCGGAAGCCGATGCTGGTGCGGAAGCCGCGGCGGCACCGGTCGCGTGGGCGGGGCTGCCGCCGATCCAGCGGGCGCTGGGCGTGGGACGAGTCATCGCGGACGCGAGCTTCACCGGGCGGATGGCGACATTCCAGAACCCGTCGTTCGCGGGAACGACGTCCCACGCCGTCCTCGACGGCCGGACGGTGAGCCTGGCGAGCCAGGTCCGGCCCCCGGCGTACGGCAGACCTGTCCCGGGGCTTGAGCAGCCCTTGTTCACGCTGCCGGTGGTGGTGCCGGCGCCGAAGGAACCCGAGCCGGCCCCTGCCCAGGTCGCCATGCCGCTGACCGGGCCGTCCCGTGTGTCGCGGCCGCGGGCGACGCCCGTGGCCCCGCGCGTGCCGCAGCCTCCCTCCCTCACGAGGGCGGCGGCGGACGCCGCGCCACTGGTGCAGCGCCGCGTGCTCGCGGCGTTCCGGCCGAGCCCGAAGCCAGGGGACGGGGGGTCCGGCGCGCCGGGAGGAGGAGTGGCCGGCGGGCCAGTTCGTCCGAGCGGCGACGGCGGCGACGCGCGCAACGGCATCGTGCCGGGTCCGGTGAACGACGGTGCCCCGCCGGTGCGGCGGACGACGGCGGCTCCGGACGTGGCCGGCCCGGCCAAGCCGGCGGCGACCACGGGCGACGCGCCATCCACCACCCGCCACCAAGCACCCGCCCCGGCCACCGCCGCCACACAACGACGAACGGAAAGGACCCAGACCCCGACCCGAACGAACCAGCCGGCGACCACCGACGTGGGCGGGGCTCCGCCCGGCGGTCGCGCCGCGATCCAGCGCGCGGCGGCCACGTCGCCCCGGCGGGCGACCGGCGGCACGACGGACGGCGGGCCAATCCCGCCGTCGGTTCGCCCAACGCCCGCGCCTTCCCTCGGCTCCCCCGCGACGAGTGATGGCCGCACGCCAGCTCACGGCACCCCCGTGCGGCGCGCGGCGGCCGACGCCGGCGCGACGCGTACGCCGCCGGCTGACCACCGCCCTGCCCCTGGCCCCGCGCCGGACGCCGGTGCCGCCGGCACCGCCCCGGCGCGGCCAAGCGCCGCGACCCCGACCTCACCCGGCAGGCTCGGACTGGGTGCTCCGCTGAGTGGACCCATGCCGGCCCCCACCGCACCAGTCCAGCGAACACCGGACACCACCCACCCCGTACGACGAAGCGCAGCCTTGTCCTCCCCAACCACTCCCTCAACCCCCGCGACGCCACGCGACGCCCACCCGACTCCGACGCCGCCGGCTGCCGGTGGCCCGCCGGCGGCGGGCCCCACTCCGGCCCGTCCGGCATCGCCGAGCGCCGCAGCGTCGGTCGTGACTCCGTCGTCCACGCCCACGTCATCGACACCTCCCGCACCACGCGGTGCGGCGCCCTCGCCGACCGCTCCTGCCACGAACGAGCCGTCGGAGCCCCGGGCCTCGACACGGCCATCGGCGGGTCGGTCTTCCGGGCCGGTGAGCCGTCCGGCCACGGG
>NZ_JBHXFJ010000047.1:0-12915 GCF_042722465.1 Streptomyces sp. NPDC127098 | reverse complement strand
GAGCCGTCCGGCCACGGGCGTGTCTCCGGCCGCGCCGGTGCAGCGGCGCACCGACCGCGCCATCCCGTCCGGTCTCGGGGCTCCCGTCACGACTCGACCCACCGACACCACGCCCCTCACCGTGCCGGCCCCGCGCCCGGCGCCGGTGCGGCGACAGGAGGCCAGGTCTTCCTCGCCGCGCCGGGACCCGGTGGCCACCCCGGCGCCGGATGCGACGCGTTCGGCCCCGGTCACTCCGGTCGCCGTTGACCGCCCGTCAACCAGTGCCGCACCACAGGCACCTGTTCCGACCAGTCCCGCTCGGACCGCTCCTGCCACGAACGAGCCGTCGGAGCCCCGGGCCTCGACACGGCCATCGGCGGGTCGGTCTTCCGGGCCGGTGAGCCGTCCGGCCACGGGCGTGTCTCCGGCCGCGCCGGTGCAGCGGCGCACCGACCGCGCCATCCCGTCCGGTCTCGGGGCTCCCGTCACGACTCGACCCACCGACACCACGCCCCTCACCGTGCCGGCCCCGCGCCCGGCGCCGGTGCGGCGACAGGAGGCCAGGTCTTCCTCGCCGCGCCGGGACCCGGTGGCCACCCCGGCGCCGGATGTGACACGTTCGGCGCCGGTCGTCCCGGCTGCCATTGACGGCCTATCAACCGGTGCCGTACCACAGGCACCTGTTCCGACCAGTCCCGCTCGGACCGCGGCAACACCCGCCACGCCGGGGCCCACGATGTCGGACCCGCCCATCGCGACACCGGCATCGGCGACCACCTCGTCGCCGAGCCCCACGCGGCATAACGCCGCGCCGGTACAGCGGCGCACCGACCGCGCCACCCCGTCCGGTCTCGGGGCTCCCGTCACGACCCCACCCACCACCGCCACGCCGCTCAGCGCACGGCCGGTGACCGGGTGGCGGACGGCCGCCTCCCCCGTCCCGGCGCCGCCCTCCGCACCCGCCGGGGAACGGTTCGGTCGGGCGCCCGTGCTTCCCGTCGTACAGCGTGCCCCGGCACCCCACGCACCGGCGTCCAACGCCGCCCCGGCATCCCACGCCCCGGTGCCGCCCGTGGTCCAGCGGCTGGCGCACGCCCCCGAGCCCGTCGCGCCGCGTGCTCGGGTCGCCGGTCTCTCCCGGACCACCACCCCGGCCCCGGTTCCGATGCCCACCGTCGCCCGCGCCCCCGCGGCACCCGTCGCCGCGAGGCCGGCGATGTCGCCGGCGCCGGCGACATCGCCGGCGGCCCCGGCCGTGCCCGTGGTCCAGCGGCGAACGCCGGTGCAGGCGCCCCCGCCGCCCCCCACCCAGGCCACCCGGACCAGGCACGCCGCCCCGATGCCCGCGGAGCGTGAGGCGCTCCCGCCGGCGGCGGCCTTCGACCCGCGCGCGCTGACCCCCCGCCAGCTCGACGAGCTCACCCACCGGCTCACCAGCCGCATCACGCGCCTCCTGCGGACGGAGCTGCGCCAGGACCGCGAACGGGTCGGAAGGCTCCGCGACAACCGCCACTGACCTCCACGAGAGAAAGGTCCCCCTGCGATGCCCCAGGAACTCGACCCGGGTACCTCGGTCTTCTTCAACCTCAGCATCGACGGCGAGAGCCTGGGCCGCTTCAACGAGTGCGAAGGGCTTTCGGCCCAGGTGGAGATCGAGCAGCGCCAGGAGGGCGGCAACAACGGCTTCGTCTGGCAGCTGCCGACCCGCGTCACGTTCTCCAACATCCGGCTGACCCGCCCGATCACCCCGGAAACCGCCAAGGTCGCCCGGTGGATCTCCTCCGTCCAGACCGGGATCACCCGGCCCACCGCGCTGATCAGGGCCCTCCGCGCGGACAAGTCGGAGGTCGCCCGTTGGGGGCTGATCGACGTCCTGCCGGTCAGCTGGCAGGGCCCCTCCTTCAATCCGGCGTCCCCGGCCGTGGCCACCGAGATCCTGGAGATCACCCACCACGGGTTCACGGACTGACGAGCGGACCCTGCCGCCCCAGACGACCCAGACAGTAAGGACCCCACCAGCCATGGCCACGGGAAGCAGGGGCGCGGGCAACAGTCTCATCCGCGCCACGCTCGCCATCCACGAACCTCCCACCGGATACAGCACCACGCCGGGCGGGCTCATCAAGACCCTCACGCTGGACTTCAACCCGGCGCAGCTGGCCCTCGCCCGCCGCGCCGAGTGGATGGTCACTCCGACCGCCGCCGTGCGTGACGGCTCGCTGCCGGAGTACCTGGGCCCCGAACCCCGCGAGATGAACGTGGAGGTCTTTCTCGACTCCTCGGAACAACCCGACAGCACCTCCGTGATGAAGAAGGTGGAGGCGTTGATGGAGTGCTGCGAGACGACCGCCAAGAGCACCGCGGCCAAGCAGCCGTCGCCGCCGTGGGTCGTCTTCCAGTGGGGCTCGTTCGCCACGGCCCGGTTCACGGCGTACATCAGCTCCGTCGAGGCCACCTACTCCCTCTTCGGCACCACCGGCGTGCCGATCCGCGCCACCTGCCAGGTGCACCTGCACGAGATCCCCAGCCGGACGCGGGGCCAGAACCCCACCTCCGGCGCCCTCACCGCGCGGCGGGTGCACCGGGTCGTGGCGGGCGACTCGCTCCAGTCGATCGCGTGGCGCGAGTACGGCGCTGCCTCCGCGTGGCGGGCGATCGCCGAGGCCAACGACATCGACGACCCCGCCAGACTGCGGATCGGCGGCGAACTGATGCTGCCGGCCGCCGAGGAGGTCACGTACTGATGCCACAGCCGTCGTTCTCCAACATCGTCCACGTCTCCATCGATGGCAGGGTGCTGGCGCGCGAGGAGGCCCAGCACCTTGTCGACGGCTGGGTCGACCAGGGCATGGGCGTGCCCGCCGCGTTCCAGCTCACCTTCCGGGACCCGAAGCGCAAACTGCTCGGCCTGTTGGGGGTGCAGTTCGGCACCCCGGTGCAGATCTTCCCGGTCGCCGCCGGTCGCGGCACCACTGAGCCACTCCTGACCGGCGAGGTCACGGGCCTGGAGGCCGACTTCGACGGCACCGGCTCGTTCGCCGTCATCCGAGGCTACGACAGCGGCTTCCGGCTGATGCGGCAACGCCGGGTGGTGGCGTACCGCAACCAGCGGGCGTCCGACATCGCCCGCAAGCTGGCCGGCCTGGACGGCGTGCCCGTCGGCCGGATCGACGCGACGGAGACGGTGTACGAGTTCATCAGCCAGGGGGGCGTCAGCGACTGGGACTTCCTCGGGCGGCTCGCCGACGAGAACGAGATGGTGATGTCCGTCGACGCGCGTGGCCGGTTCCAGTTCGTCAACCCCAGGCCGGCCTCCGGCGCGCCCTCGCCACAGACGGACAGCCAGACCACCCCCTTCGTGCTCGGCCGGGCCGACATCCTGCGGTTGCGGGCCGCCGTCACCGCCGCCGACCAGGTCAGCGAGGTCGAGTCGCGCGGCTGGGACGTCGTCGGAAAGCGGCGGATCATCGGCACCTCATCGGCCGCCACCGACCCCGGCATCGACATCGGCAGCAGTCCAGGGGCGGCGACCGTGCGATTCAAGCCCGTCACCCTGGTGGAGACCGGAACCCCGTACGACCGGCAGGCCGAGGTCAGGCACGCCGCCGCGGCGCTCGCCGGCGACGTCACGTCCTCCTTCGCCGAAGTGGAGGTCATCGCGCGCGGTACACCGAAGCTCCGGGCGGGCATCCCGGTGGCGCTCGCCGAGGTGGGCAAACCCTTCGAGGGCAAGTACACCGTCACCTCCGTCCGGCACGTCTTCGGCGACGGCGAGCACTACCAGGCGTGGGTGACCGTCAGCGGCCGGCAGTGGCGATCGCTGTACGGGCTCGCCTCGGGCGGGGGCGGCGGCACGCGGGCTGAGGGCCGGCTGCCCAGCGTGGCCAACGCGCTGGTCACCGACGTGCGGGACCCGCTGAAGCAGGGGCGGGTGAAGCTGGAGTTCCCGTGGCTGGACGACCAGTACGTCAGCGACTGGGCCCGGGTGGTGCAGTGGGGCGGCAAGGGCGGCGGTGGGATCTTCCCGCTGGACGTCGGCGACGAGGTGCTGGTGGCGTTCGACCGGGGCGCCCTCGACCACCCCTTCGTCATCGGCGGGCTCTACAACGGTAAGGACACGCCGACCGCCGTACCGGACGTGCCGCTCCACGACGGGCTGCGGCGGCTGGCGGCCCGGCACACCCTCTCCGACCGCACCGGCAACCGCCTCGACCTGCTCAGCCAGCAGACCGGCGCCAGGAAGCGCGGGGTGCGGCTGGCGACCGGCGACGACCGACTGGTCATCAACCTCGACCGGACGAAGACGGAGATCACCGTCGACAGCGAGGGCGCGGTCAGCATCAGCGGCAGCCGGTCGGTGTCGGTGGAGGCGGGCACGGACCTGACGCTCAGCGCGCGGCGCAAGCTGACCCTCAGGAGCGGCGGCATCCTCAGCATCGAGGGCCGTGGCCCCGTCAACGTCAGATCGCTCACGGGTCCGGTCGCGGTGAACGCGGCCGCCGCGGTCAGCGTCAGGGCGATGGCGGCGGTGGATCTGACGGCAGCGGGCGTGATGTCCCTGAAGGCGACCACCATGCCACTCGTCGGCCTCGTGACCATCAACGGGAAGCCGCCACTGCTGTGACCGACACCGTGATCGACATGCCCGGGACGCGGGCGAGGCAGGTAGGAGCCTGATGGCCGAGCAGTTCGTCGGGTCCGGCTGGGCCTTCCCGCTGCGCGTCTCCCCGACCGGCGGCATCGCCCTGGTCAGCGGGGAGCGGGAGATCGAGGAGGCCATGCGCCTGGTGCTGGCCACCGCGCCGGGCGAGCGGCCGATGCGCCCGGAGTTCGGTTGTGCCATCCACGACCTGGTCTTCGCACCGGTCAACGAGCAGACGGCGGGCCGCATCCAACACGAGGTGTACGCCAGCCTGGACCGCTGGGAGCCGCGGATCGAGGTCCACGACGTCGAGGTCACCGCCGGGTCCGACCAGAGCGTGCTGTACATCGACGTCCGCTACGCCATCCGCGGCACCAACAACCCGCGCAGCCTCGTCTTTCCCTTCTACGTCATCCCGTCCCACGACGAGCCGGCCGACTCCGCCGGCCCGGATCTGTGAAAGCGACTCAACCCCGATGGCCCTGCCCTCCCCGAACCTCGACGATCGTCGCTTCCAGCAGTTCGTGGACGACGCCAAGCGCTACATCCAGCAGCGCGCCCCGGAGTGGACCGACCACAACGTCTCCGACCCGGGCGTCACACTGGTCGAGGCCGTCGCCCACATGGCCGACCAGATCGTCTACCGGCTCAACCGCGTGCCGGAGAAGAACCACCTGGCCTTCCTGGACCTCGTCGGCATCGACCTCTTCCCGCCCACCGCGGCCCGCGCCGAGGTCACCTACTGGCTGTCGGCGCCGCAGGAGGAGCCGGTCCTGGTGCCGACCGGCACCGAGCTCGCCACCGCGCGCACCGAGAGCGAGGAGGCGGTCGTCTTCGCCGCCGAGCGGGACCTGGTCGTCGTGCCCTGCGAACTGCGGCACGTGGCGGTGCGCAACAGCGGGGAACAGGTCACCGACCGGACCGCCGACCTCGCCGAGGGCCGGGACGTGCTGTGCTTCGCCGAGGCCCCGGCCGTCGGCGACTGCCTGCTGTTCGGGCTGACGGCGGCGGTGCCGCACTGCGCGGTGGCACTGGAGTTGGACAGCCGCGTCGACGGCGTCGGCGTGGACCCGCGGCAGCCGCCCCTCACGTGGGAGGCGTGGACCGAGAACGGCTGGCAGGAGTGCGAGGTCGGCCGGGACGGCACCGGCGGCCTCAACCGGCCGGGAGCCGTCGTGCTGCACGTGCCCGGCGGGCACGCGCCGTCGCGGGTCGGCGGGCAGCAGGCCGGATGGCTGCGCTGTCGCGTCACCGAACAGCTGCCGGGCCAGCCGTTCTACACCACCTCGCCGACCGTGCGCGCCGCCGAGGCGTTCACGATCGGCGGCACGGCCCCGGTCGTCCACGCCGAGACCGTCCGCGACGAGGCGCTCGGCGAATCCACCGGCCTGCCGGGGCAGCGGCTGCGGCTCGCCCACGCGCCGGTGGTCGGTGACGATCCGCCGCTGCTGCTCCAGACCGCCGAGGACGACGGGTGGGTGGACTGGCAGGTCGTCCCGCACTTCGCGGGGTCCGGGCCGGGCGACCGCCACGTCACGCTGGACGCGACGACCGGCGAGATCGCGTTCGGGCCGGCCGTCCGCGAACCCGACGGCACGCTACGGCAGTACGGGATGGTCGCTCCGAAGGGCGCGGCCGTCCGCGCACGCCGTTACCGCACGGGCGGCGGGCGAGCGGGCAACGTGGCGCGCGGCGCCGTGCGGGTGCTGCGCAGCTCCATCCCCTACGTCTCCGAGGTGGTCAACCGGGAAGCGGCGCGCGGCGGCGTCGACGGCGAGACGGTGGAGGAGGCGAAGACGCGGGCTCCGATCACGCTCCGCGCCCAGGAGCGCGCCGTGACGCTGCGCGACTACGAGGAACTGACCCGGCGCGCCGCGCCCGAGACCGCCCGCATCACCTGCCTGGAGGGGGAGGAGAACGAGTACGGGGCCTACGCCGTACGGGTGCTGGTGGTGCCGCAGGCGGTGCCGGACCCGGACGGGCGGCTGCGTTTCGAGCAACTGGTGCCGGGCGACGCGCTGCTGGACCGCATCACCCGCCACCTGGACGAGCGGCGCCCGATCGGCACGCGGCTGGCGGTGGGGCCGCCGCACTACCAGGGCGTCACGGTGGTCGCGACGGTGCACGCCTTCCGCGGCGTCGACGCCGACCAGGTACGCGAACAGGCCCACGACGCGCTCTACCGGCACCTCGATCCGCTGACCGGCGGGGCCGACGGCACGGGATGGCCGTTCGGACGCCCGGTGCAGGCGGGCGAGATCTTCGCGGTGCTCCAGCGCGTACCGGGGGTGGAGCTGGTGGACGAGGTGGTGCTGCACCCGGCGGACCCGCTGACGGGCAAACGCGGCGACGCGACGGACCGCATCAACCTCGCGCCCTCGTCCCTGGTGTTCTCCTTCGACCACCGGGTGCGGGCCATCGGAGACGCGACATGAGGGGCTCGGTCGACGGCCTGGCGTCGTCCTCGCCGATCGCCCCGACCCTGCCGGCCGTGTTCGCCGACGACGACCTGATGCGGCGTTTCGTGGGCGGCCTCGACGACATCCTGGCCCCGATCCTGAACGTGCTCGACTGCCTGGCCGCGTACTTCGGGCCCGACCTCGCGCCGCTGGACTTCGTGCGGTGGCTCGGCACCTGGGTCGGCGCCGAGACGGACATCGACGAGGGCGGTGGCCGGGAGCGCCACGGCCAGGAGGAAGCGGCCCGGCTGCGCGCGGCCGTCGGGGCCGCCGCGTACCTGCACCGGATACGCGGCACACGGCGCGGCCTGTCGGAGGCGGTGCGGTTGGCGTTCGGCGTGGAGCCGGAGATCAGCGAGAGCGGCGGCGCGGCGTGGAGCGCCGAGCCGTTCGGGCCGATGCCGGGCCAGCCCCGACCGCGGCTCCACGTCCACCTGCGGCTCGTCGATCCCATGCCGACCGACGAGCACCGCCTGGACACCCTCGTGGCGGCCGCCCGCCCCGCCCACATGCCGTACACGGTCCAGGTGACCGCCCTTGAGAGGACCCAGGAGAGATGAGCACCGAGAACTGCGCCGAGTGCGGCGCCCGCGCGGAACCGGGCCAGGCGTTCTGTGACGCGTGCGGGACCGTGCTCGGCTGGACGGACGCGTCGGCGCGGGCCGGGGTCGTGGCATCGAACGCCACGACCGCCCCCGGCGGGGACCGGACTGGCCCGCGCCAGAGCCCGGGCGCCACCCGAACCGTGCCACCCGCCGCGGCCACCCCGCCGGCCGACTCCGCGCCCGAGGCCCCGCGGACGAGCGAGGCGGACACCGCCCCCCCGACACCCGCCGCCACCACGGACGACGAGATGACCGACCGTGCGCGCCGGCTCCTCGTCCCCGTCGCCGACCCGGTGGACGCCGAGGCGCCGACCGCCGTCAGCCCCGTCCTGCCTGGCCGCCCCGATGCCACGCGCCCCCAGGTGCAGCCGGTCACCAAGGAACCCGGCGTGCACGGCGGCCCGCCCTGTCCCTGGTGCGGCACCGCCAACCGCCCCGACCGGCACTACTGCGCGCGCTGTGCCATGCCGATGGCCGGGGACGAGGAGACGCGGGCCGCCCGCCGCCCCTGGTGGCGGCGGATTCTGGACGGCCGTAACCGCGAGGCGCCGTGGGCCGGTGAACGCCCCCGGCTGCGCCGCGCCTTCGAGCACCTCGTCAGGTGGCTGGTCGCGGCGCTCGTCCTGACGCTGCTGATCATCCTCGCCGTCCACCTCCCCGACGGCGTGCGGGCGACCCGCGACCACTTCGCCAGGCGCGGCCCCGTCGAGCCGGAACGCTTCCACGCGCTCCACTCGTACGAGGACCACCCGGCCGAGCTGGCGTTCGACAAGCTCAACGACACCTGGTGGGGCCCGGGGGTCTCGCAGTCCGGCGAGGGCGAGTGGATCGAGGCCGGCTTCGCCGAGCCCACCAGGCTGCTCGACGTGATCATCACGCCCGGCGTCTCCACGCGCGCCGACGAGCTCCGTGAGTCGGCGCGGCCGCACCGCGTCGAGGCACGGATCACGACGGAGGACGGCAGCACCACGACGCGTGAGCTCACCCTCGACCCGGGCCTCGGGCCGCAGCGCCGGCAGTTCCGGGCCGAGGGCGTCACCAGCGTGCGCTTCACCATCCTGTCGTCGTACGGCGCGGCCGCGGACCGGCAGGTGGCCATCGCGGAGATCGAGTTCTTCGGCCCGTCCTCCGGCACCAGGCTGTGACGGGCGCGAGCACGCCGTGGCCCGGCACCGCGAAGCCGCCCCTCCACGAGAGACGGCCGAACACGGGCGGCCCGCCGAAGTGGTCGGCGGGCCGCCCGCGGTCATGGTCCGGGATGGTGGACCGTCAGGCTCCGGGTGCCAGGAGGTGAAGTTGACGTCGGAGCAGATGAAGTAGGTCTGGTCGAGGTGCGAGGCCTGCCAGATCGTGTAGACGACGTGGTGTCCGGAGCGTCCCGGGGCGCTGGCCAGGCCGCCCTCGGCGTCACCTGCTGGTCGCTGACCGCGAGCTCCTCGCTCGCCGCGTACTCGGCGTCGACGAGCGCCACGTCGGTGCCGAGCACCGCGTACTGGTCGATGTCGAACGCGGCGCCGCCGCCCCCGATCTCCGCCCGGTCCTCCCGCGTGGTTGGCGGGTCCTGGCCCGGTTCGCCCTCGACGATCTCGCCCGGGTTGAACGAGCCGCGCACACCCACGCTGCGCAGCGCGAGGCCGCCGACCGCGCCCGAGACGCCGTCGATGTCGGCGATGGTCTCGACGGCCGACTCGTCGAGCGTCTGGAAGCCGTCGACCACCAGCATGTCGCCGCTCTGCTCCTCGCCGTCCCCGGGGGCGGTGAAAGGCCCTGCTCACGGCCGCCGCGCGATCCCACAGCCCATTCTCAGGCCGCTCTCATCCGGTTCTCATCGGGGCCTAGTTGGTTAACGCCCAGCGATCGGAAGGTGAACACCGAACGAGAGGAGGGCCATGACAGCCGACGCACGCCACGAACGAGGCGTGGCCAGCCGACTGCACGCCTTCAACCGGTACGAGATCAAGTACCTGTTGCCCGTCACCGAGGTGGCGCCGCTGCGCGAGGAGTTGGCCCGGCGGATGGACCGGGACGCCCACTGCCCGGTCGGCGGGTACGGGGTGTGGAGCGTGTACTACGACACGCCGGCGCTCCGGTTCTACTGGGAGAAGATCGAGGGGCTGAAGTTCCGCCGCAAGCTGCGGATCAGGCACTACGGGGACGTCTCGACGGTGACGGACGACTCGCCGGTCCACGTGGAGATCAAGCAGCGGGTCAACCGCGTCACGCAGAAGCGGAGGCTGCGGCTGCCGTACCTGGCGGCGCGGGCGCTCTGCGACCGGCGCGTCGAGGTACCGCACGCGGAGCACGAACGGCCGTTCGTGCACGAGGTGTTGGACCTGCTGGTCCGCCTGGACCTGCGGGCCACCGCGATCACCGGGTACCAGCGTGAGGCGCTGGTCGGGCGCGACCAGGACACCGGGCTGCGGGTCACCTTCGACCGCCGGATCCGCGGCCGGGACCGCGACTTCCACTTCGGGACGCCGACGCCGGAGAACCGCTTCATCGTCCCGCCGCGGCTGGCCGTGATGGAGGTCAAGGTCAACGAGCGGGTGCCGTACTGGATCACCGACCTGATGGCCCGCCGGAACCTGACCGTGGTCCGCGTCTCCAAGTACTGCCAGAGCGTGGAGGCGTACGGCCGGGCGCCGCGCTCCGCGTTCCACGTCCCCGACGACGAGCCTTCCCCCCAGCCCATCCCCACCGACCGAGCCCAGGAAGCGGCCCCCGCCCATGTTCGATGATCTCCAGGACCTCAGCGGCACGTTCAGCACCACCGACGTCGTCGTCTGCCTCGCGCTGTCCTTCGTGCTCAGCATGATGACCGGCTTCGTCTACCGGGCCACCCACCGCAACGTCTCCTACAGCCAGTCGTTCGTGCAGACGCTGGTGATCGTCGGCATGATCGTGGCGCTGATCCTGCTGGTGGTCGGCTCCAACCTGGCCCGCGCGTTCTCGCTGGTCGGCGCCTTGTCCGTGGTGCGGTTCAGGAACGCCATCAAGGAGACCAGGGACGTCGGCTTCATCTTCCTGGCGATGGGCCTCGGCATGGCGTGCGGCGCCCGCTTCTACACGCTGGCGGTGCTCGGCGCCATCACCATCTGCGCGGTGATCCTGGTGATGCACCGGTTCAACGTCTTCCACCTCAACGTGCAGCGGCAGGTGGTCAAGGTGCAGGTGCCGGCCGGCGAGGACCACACGCCGGCGATCGAGGACGTGCTGATCGGGCACACCACCGAGTTCGAGCTGGTCAGTACGGAGTCGATACGCGGCGGCGCCCTCAACGAGGTGTTCTACACGGTCCGGATGAAGAAGGGCGTCACGCCGGCGAAGCTGGTCGCCGCCGTCCAGGAACGCACCCACGGCCAACGGGTCTCGGTGCTGACCGGCTACGACCAGACGGACCTCTGATGGGGCGGCGGTTGCGGCATCGGCTGCCGGTGCGACTGCGGCAGCACTGGCGGCCGACGGTGGCGCTGGTCGGCGCCCTGGGGGTGACGCTGGTGTTCTTCGGGGACGCCAGGGTCACGGCCGTCGTCACCAGCGCCTCGGACGGCGAGGGCGACCAGATCACGGACGACATCGCCGGGACCGTCGACCTGTACGACGACTCGGTGGCCCACTCGATCCAACTGGAGTACGACGAGGACGACTTCGCCGAGCTGATGGCCTCCTTCGAGGAGGACGGCGAGAAGGAGTACATCGAGGCGGACCTGACGATCGACGGGACCTTCATCGAGAGCGTGGGCATCCGGCTCAAGGGCAACTCGACGCTGTCCTCGCTGCGGGGCGCCGGCTCCGGCGGGCCGGAGGACGGCGAGGGCGGTGGCGGCCGGCTGGTGATGTGCGGCCCCGGTCCCGGCGCCGAAGGCGCCGACGGCGGCGACCGCGGCGAGTTGCCGGAGGGCCTCGTCGAGGGCGGTGCGGGTCCCGGTGGCGCCGGGATGACGACGCTGTCGGCGGACCGGCCGGAGGAACTGCCGTGGCTGATCAAGATCGACGAGTATGTCGAGGGCCGCGCCTACCAGGGTCACCAGGAGATCTCGGTGCGGCCCGGCAGCGACGCCGAGGTGCCGCTCAACGAGGCGCTCTCGCTCTCGCTGATGGCCGCCACCGACCAGGCGGCCGAGCGGTTCACGTTCTCCTCCTTCACGGTCAACAACCGGCCCACCACCACCCGGCTGCTGGTCGAGAACCCCAGCGCCGGCTACGCGGCCACGCTCGGCGACGACGGCGTGCTCTACAAGGCCAGGGCCGGCAGCGAGTTCAGCTACCGGGGGGACGACCCGACCGAGTACCAGGACGACTTCAAGCAGCTGAACATGGAGGGCAGCCAGGACCTCCAGCCGGTGATCGACCTCATCAGGTGGGTGGAGGAGGCGTCCGACGAGGAGTTCGCGGCGGAGCTCGACGAGCACGTGGACGTCGAGTCGTTCGCCCGCTACGTCGCCACCCAGGACCTGCTGGGCAACTTCGACGACATGTCGGGCCCGGGCAACAACTACCTGCTGCGGTACGACCTGGAGAGCCGGACGTTCGAGGTGCTCGGCTGGGACTTCAACCTGACGTTCAGCGGCATGGGCATGGCCGGCCCCGGCGACGAGCTCGGCAGGGCCGGACAGTCACCGGAGGGCGGCGCGCCGCCCGAGGGCGCGCAACAACCGTCAGACGGTGGTGGCGGCGAGGCGCCGGAGGATGGCGGGCCGGCCGTCGGCCAGGCACCTGGCGACGAGCTGCCCGACGGGATGGAGCTGCCGGAGGGAATGGAACTGCCCGAGGGCGCCGAAGAATGCACCGTCGAGGGCGGTGGCCAACTGCCCGGCGGTGCAGGCGGCGACCAGCCGCCCGGCGGCCAGCCGTCCGGCGGCCAGCCGTTCGCTGGGAACGCCCTCAAGGAGCGGTTCCTGGAGTCCGACGCCTTCGCCGAGGTCTACGCGGCGGCCCACCAGGAGCTGTACGAGGCGTTCTACGGCTCCGGCACGGCCCTCGATCTGCTCGACGAACTCACGGCGCAGGCGGAGGCCGCCGGCGCCGACGGCGGTGAGCTGACCACCGCCGCCGACACCCTGCGGGAGTCCGTGACCCGCCAGGCCGAGTCGGCGGTCAGCGACTGATCAGCAGCAGCGCCAGCGGCGCCGCCAGGGCGATCAGCCAGCCGGCGCGGCGCAGCATGGCCCGGGCGGCGGCGAACTACCCGTCGCCGCCCCCCCGCGGGTGGTGCAGATCCGACCCC